>DATDFP010000282.1:0-34164 GCA_036522535.1 Gemmatimonadales bacterium | reverse complement strand
CGCGCGTTAGCGCCGGGGGATGGTCGCCGTTAACCCCGGGGCATGGCGCCGCGCGTCCGCCCCGCGTTAACCCCGGGGCACCGCCCCGGGGTTAACCCACCCTGAATTATTCGGGTATGCGATCGGGATGTCGCTGAAACTGCCGTGCAAGGTAAGACCGCGCCGGGGTCACGTCGCTCCGTGAGAGGGACCCGACATAGTAGCCGCGACACCAGCGCAAGCGTTGCGCGTCAAGTCGCATCACGTTGATCCGTCGGGCGGACTCGGACTTCGCGTGTCGAATGAACGACGCCAGCGCCACGTGCGGCGGGTAACTCACGACGACGTGTACGTGGTCCGACAGTACGGCCTGGGCGTGCACGCGCACGGCCCAGCGACGTGCCGCATCAAGCACGGTGTCGACTATCACCGGCACGTCCGGCTTCCGGACCTGCGGTACGCGCCGCCACGTGTGCCACGTGACGTGCGCGTAGAGCCCGCATGCCTTGTGACCTGAACCTCCCATTACCCCGCAGTCGGTTAGGGGTAGGTTAACCCCGGGGCGGTGCCCCGGGGTTCAAGCAGGTACGGACAGACCTACCCCCCGGGGCCATGCCCCGGGGTTCAAGCACACAGAACTGCCCAAGTCCAGGTCACGCCCACCGACACCGGCCGCAGAGCGGACTAACCCCGGGGCCGTGCCCCGGGGTTCAAGCAGGTACGGGCAGACCAAACCCCGGGGCCATGCCCCGGGGTTCAAAGAACCATGGGCGGACCCACCCCGGGTCCATGCGCCCGGAGTTCAACCCGGCACATATGCGACCCTCCCTTACCCCAAGCAAAACCGCATCCCCGCTTCCTGCTTCACGAGCCCCTTCAACTCCAGCTCCGTTAGCGCCGTCAGGACCTGCCCGGTCTCGGCCCCCGCGGCCGCGACCAGGGCGTCCACGTGCTTCGGCTCGGCGGTCAGGAGGTCCCAGAGGGAGCGCTGCAAGGTGCTCAGATCCGGCGGCGGCGCGGGTGTCGCCAGCCGACCGACCGCCGAGTGGTGCCCGGGGGCTTCCGCGCCCGGCTCGTCGTGACCGGACCGCGGCAGCCCCAGCTCCTCCAGCACGTCCCCCGCCGACAGGGCAGGCTTCGCTCCTTGCTGGATCAGCTTGTTGCAGCCGACGGAGGTGGGGCTCGTGATCGGCCCGGGAACGGCGAGCACGGTGCGGCCTTGATCGAGTGCGCAGTCGGCGGTGATGAGCGCGCCCGAGTTGGCCGCCGCCTCCACCACGACCGTCACGCCGGCGACACCCGAGATGAGGCGGTTGCGTCGCGGAAACGCACCCGCGTGGGGGCGCTCTCCCGGCGGCAGCTCGGTGATGAGACAGCCGTGCGCGATCATGCGCTCATACAACGGCCGGTTCGCCGCGGGATAAATCACGCCGAAGCCGTTCGCGAGAACGCCGACCGACGGACCGCCGGCGTCGAGCGCGGCGGCGTGAGCGATCGCGTCTATCCCCCGGGCCATCCCGCTCACGACGACCACCCCAACGCGCGCGACGCCGCTCGCGAGCAGACGCGCCGCCTCCGCGCCGTACGCGGTGTGGTCGCGGCTTCCCACGACGCCCACAGCCGGCCGGTTGAGCTGCGCGGCATCTCCCCAGACGTAGAGCAGCACGGGCGGCTCGGAGATCTCGCGCAGCAGCGGTGGGAAGGCGGGGTCGTCGGGCAGCAGCAAGCTCGCGCCCAGCCGCTCGAGCCGCTCGAGAATGTCGTGCCCCGACTTGGGCGAGCACGCCCGAATCGCCGTCGCGGCGGCACGGCTCAGACCGGGCAGCGCCGCGATCGCGCCGTGGGGAGCGTGCAGCGCGCCGGCAGCGCTCTCGAACGCCGCGACGAGCGTGCGCAGCCGCGCGGGGCCGATCCCCGGGACTTCAGCGAGGGCGAGGTAGGCCGCCAGCTCGTCCCGTTCCAACCGGCTCACCTCACCCGGAGGTCCGTGCGGTGGAGTGACCCACGGCGGGCATTGCCGCGGAGCTCGTCGCCTCTCGGGCCCGGAGCGAATGCCACAGGGTCTCGAGCAACTTCGTGACGCCGACCTGTGTCACGGAGGAGATCGCCACGACGGGCGCGTCGGCACGCGTGTGGACCGTCGGGAGGGGCGAACCCGGAGGCAGCAGATCGAGTTTGGTGAGCACCACTACGTGCGGCTTGGCGGCGAGGTCGGGACTGTAGAGCCCCGCTTCCCTGAGCAGCAGCTCGTACGTCGCCTGGGGATCGGGACTCGTCACCGGCACGAGCACCGCCATGAGCCGGGTCCGCTCGACGTGCTGCAGGAATCTCAAGCCCAGCCCCTTACCGGCGTGCGCCCCCTCCATGATCCCTGGAATGTCCGCGACGACGAACGAGCGGCCATCGGAGAGTCCCACGACACCCAGGTGGGGCTCGAGCGTGGTGAAGGGGTAGTCCGCGATCTTCGGCCGCGCCGCCGATATCACCGAGAGCAGCGTGCTCTTGCCCGCGTTCGGCTCGCCCAGGAGCCCGACGTCTGCGATGAGCTTCAAGACGAGCTCGATCTGGCGCTCCTCGCCGTACTCGCCCGGCTCCCACTCCCGCGGGCTTTGGTGCGTCGCAGTCGCGAAGCGCGCGTTCCCCCGCCCCCCGCGGCCGCCGCGCGCGACGAGCACCCGGTCGCCCGCGCCGAGCACCTCACCGATCAAGTCCCCGGTGCCGGCCTCCCGAACCTCGGTGCCCGGCGGGACCGGGAGCGACAGATCCCTTCCGGACTTTCCGGTCATGTTCTTGCCCTTGCCGTGCTGCCCCCGCTCCGCCTTCCAGTGTACGCGGTAGCGGTAATCGAGCAGCGTCGCGAGGTTCGCGTCGCCGCACACGTAGACGCTCCCGCCGGTCCCGCCGTCTCCGCCGTCGGGGCCGCCCTTGGGAACGAACTTTTCACGGCGGAAGCTGCACGCTCCGGCGCCGCCCGCTCCCCCGACCACATGCACCACCGCCCGATCAATGAACATCGAACATCCCCACCCCTAATGCGGAATGCGGAATGTGGAATGCGGAATTGAACGGGGAGTTCCGCGCGCCGTCCGAATCGACGACACCGCAATTGCAACCAGCTGGCGAGCTTCTTCCCGCAATGAGGACACCCGCTCGGCGTCGCCGAGTCCCCGTTCCACTAAGAGATCCAGCCAGAACTGCGCCTCGTCGGACTCCTCTTCAACGACTCCCATCTTCGCAACGAACTCCTTGCGCGATCTCGCTCGGCATGCGGAGCGATAGTTGGCGGCAACGGAGGTCCCGGCGCGAAGCAACTGCGTGCCGATCACATCGGCACTCCGACCTCGAGGGAGATCCTCCACCAACCCGATGATCGCCGACGCAAATACCCGAGTACGATCCTTCAAGTCGACCTGGGACATGACCTCCCCTTTACATTCCGCATTCCGAATTCCCCATTCCGCACTTGGTAGTTCCGCAATCCGCAATCGACAATCATACCCTCCGCCCCTTCACATCCTCCCACTGCTCCCGCGCGCTGCGCCGGTGTGCGGGGTCGAGATCGGCGTCGATCAGCTCCAGCACCGCCTCGACCTCGGCGCGCGTCGCTCCGCTGTTGAGCGCGCCGCGCAGGTGCGAGTGCAGCTGCCGCGCCGTGCCGAGCACCGCGATCGCCGCCACGGTGCACAGCTCGCGCCGCTTGAGATCGAGGCCCGGTCGGGCGATCAACTTGCCATAGGCGTCTACCAGCACGAGGTCCTCGAGCGCCGGATGCAGCGACCGGAGATTGAGGAGCAGCTTGTGGTAGGCGCGCCCGTAGACCTCCGCGCACACCGCGGCCCCGCGCTTCGCCCACGACGACCAGTCCTCATGCGCCAGCTCTTCTCCCTCGCCGTTCCCGGCCACGTGGAGCGGTCCCGCCACCTCGCGCCAGGCGGCGAACGCCACCAGCGTCAGCGGGTAGCCGACCACGAGCAGGCTCTGGAGCAACAGTTCGTCAACCCAGAGATCGGGCACTCCCGCGCTCCGCGCGGCGGCGAGCCGGGTCCGCAGCACGTCGAGCTTTCCCTCGGCGAGCGCGGCCGCCACCCGAACGAGGGCGGCGGTCACGGCGTCGAGAGGCGCGGGAACGCCATTCTCGGGCGAGCGGCGCCTGGTCATATTACGCGCCCCCGGGCACCCTTGCCGCATCCTTTCATTTCTCCAGTCTCCCATTTACACGCAGCTCGCCGACCGTCTCGCCCCGCGTGTTCACGCTGGGCCGCGCGGCGAGCGAGGCCGGGCGGGGTCGGAGGCCGAGCTCCTCCAACACGGCCGCCAGGGCGAGCGCCGCCGCAACGCCATGGCCGTCCGCGACCTTGAGCGCCACGCCCAAGCCTTCCCGCTTGAGCAGCGCGCAATAGACGCCTTCGGCACCCACCTTCGCGATCACGCGCCCGGGATGAGCCCGCATGATCTCGGTGCACGCACGCCCTTCCCCGGCGACGAGCTCGGGATGGCGCAGCATCGCTTCAACAACGCGGAACGTGGAGGGCGGAACGCGGAACTGTCGTGCAGGGTCCTGCGTGTCAGGGCGCTCCCTTTGAAGTTCCGCGTTCAGCGCTCCGCGTTCCGCGTTTGCCAGCCTCGCATACGCCAGCGCCATATTCCGCAGGGGCAGCCCGTAGCACGCGACGCCGCAGCCATCAACCGCCGTCCGGATGTCGTTCTGCGGGACTTCCGTCCAGCGGCTGACCTCGGCGAGGCAGCGTTGTTGCACCGGGTGCTCGAGGCGCGTGTAGAACTCCGTCGGCCAGCCGTGGTGCCGCGCCAGCGCGAGCATTCCGGCGTGCTTCCCCGAGCAGTTCGAGTACACGGCCGTGAGCCGCACGCCGCGGGTCGCGTAGTCCGAGGCCACGCGCTCGGATAGCGGCGGATGCGGACCGCACAGGAGATCCCGCTCGCTGCAGCCGATCCTGGCGAGCAGGTTCCGCACCAGCGCTATCTGATCCGGCTCGCTCGAGTGCGAGGCGCAACACAGTGCCAACTCCTGAGTGCTGATGCCGAACCGGTCCACCACTCCATCATCGACGAGCGGCAGGGCCTGGAAGGGCTTCGCGGCCGAGCGCCAGTAGGTGACGAGGTCGGGGTCTCCGGACCGGGCGAGCAGGCGACCGGTCGAGTCCACGACGGCGACGTGGACATCGTGCCAGGTCTCGACGAGCGAGCCCCGCGCTTGCTCGACCCTCATCGCCTGGCTCGTCCCACCGACAACCCGATCCCGACGAGCACGAGCATTCCCCCCACGAGGGCCCTCGGCGTCGGCACCTCATGGATGGCGGGGACCAGCCAGGCGATCAGCGTGGCTCCCACCGGCTCGCCCAGGGCCGCCACGTTCACCGTCGTCGCGCGGAAGTGTTGAAGCGCGTAGTTCATGCCCGTGTGTCCGACGAGCATCGGGCCGGCAGCCATGGCCGCGAAGACCTGCCAGTCCCGCGTGCCGAACCCCGTGAGCGGCGCGCCGCTGAACGCGGCCACGACGCCCAGGACCACGGCGGCGACCGCGTACACCGCGGACGCGTAGCTCCACACACCGACGGTCTGCCGCACGCGGCGTCCTATCACGTAATAGCCGGCGCCCGTCACGGCGCCGATCAGGGCCAGTGCATCGCCGCCCAGCGCACCCAGCGACAGGCGGGCGTCGGCGAGACCGATCAGCGATGCGCCCACCACGGCGACCACGATGCCCCAGCGCTCCGCCCGGCCGGGGTGCTCGCCCAGCCACAGCGCCGCGAGCACCCACGCGAAGATCGGTTTGAGGGAAACCAGCAGAACCGAGCTCGCCACGGTCGTGAACCGGAGCGACGCGATCCACGCCCAGAAGTGCACCGCCAGGAGCAGCCCCGACAAGAGCATCAGCCGAAACGCCTCACGCACCGCCCGCACCTGCGGCTCGCGGGTCGCCAGTCCGAACGTGACGGGCAGCACCAGCGCCAGCCGCCAGAATGCGATCGCCACCGCCGGCGCCGTGGCGAAGCGGACGATCGGGCCCGAATAGGTCGTCGCCAGGACGGCCGTGATCAGCACGAGCAGCGGAGACACTTGGGGGCAAGAATAGACCTGCGATGCGGCTCTAACAACTGGACGCCGGGAAACCGCTTGCGGCTTGCGACCGGCAACTCCACTATTGCGCGCTTCATGCGCGCCCGGGTTGCGTTCCTCCTCGCGACATGCGTCCTCGACCCCCACCGCCTCGCAGGTCAGGAGGCGTCGCCCTATGTGCCGCTCGCGCACTGGGCGATGCCTTACGTCGAACAGCTGATCTCGGCCGGCGTGCTCGAAGACCCGACGCCCCTGACGCGGCCCCTGAGGCAGGCGGACCTGGTCCGCGCGCTGGAAGCGGTCGATACGTCCAACCTGGGCGAGGCTACCACGGCTACGATCCGCCGCCTCCACGCCGAGTTCAAGCCCGACATTCACGGGCCGCGCTACCGCGTCGATCTGAACGGCGGATTGGCCGCGGCCACCTACACCGTGCGCGACCCGTTGGAACTGGGAAGAGGCACGCCGCCAAGGCAGTCTGGCAATCACGTCTTCGCGAATGCCGGGGGACAGCTCCTCTTCGCGTTCGGGCCGTTCGTGGGCGTGAGCCATCCTACCGTCGATACCCGGCTGGAGCTCGACCCCGACTGGTTTGGCACCTCCGATAACGCGACCCGGTTTGCCGAAGGTTACGTCAGCGGGCAGTGGCGTTTCGGAGAGCTGTTCTTCGGGATCCTCGACCGGAACTGGGGACCTAGCGGGATCCAGGGCGTCCTGCTCTCCGACAATCCGTACAGCCTCGACCACCTCGCGCTGACGGTCGGGATGCCGCGAATCAAACTACAGGTATACGTCTCTCAGCTCGATACGCGGACCGATTCCACCGGTGCGCCGGTGAACCGCTACATGATACAACACCGGCTGTGGATCCGGCCCGAGGGACGCTGGACGTTGGCGCTCTGGCAAGGCTCGGTGCTGTCCGGCGTCGGGCGACAGCTTGAGCCGTGGTACCTGAACGCCGCAACCCTGGGAGTGCTGCGCGCGGGGAGCGCCGGAGCAAACGCGAACTTCTTCGTTGGCGGTGAGTTCGAGCGTCGGGGCAACGTGAGCGTGTTCGGCCAATTCATGCTCGACGACATTCAGATATCCCGCAAGACCGCCGCCGACTTGAAGCCGACCAGCTATGCGTTCACGGCGGGCGTGAAGGGCCGTCTCGCGGAAACAGCGACGCTCACCGCCTTCTATACGCAAGTCGCGAATCTGACGTACCGTAACGAGGACAACCTCCAGGTCCCGCTGCTTCACCTCCTCGGCACGGGCCGGAACTTCGACGACTATGACCAGGCAACCGCCAGGCTGACCCTTCTCACGCAGTCGGGTCTCCTGCTCCAGCCCGAAGCCACTGTGCTGCGCCAGGGCCAGGGGGACCCGCGCCTGCCACATCCCCTGGTCCCCGACTACCCGACGACCGCAACGATCTTTCAGGGCGTGGTGGAGCGCACGCTGCGCCTGGCGCTTGGCGCGAACTGGCAGCACCCGAGCTGGGGACTCGTGGCAAACGGCGGTGTTCACCTGATCCACAACGCGGCCCATGTGACCGGCGCCAGTGACACTCGCTGGGTGGGCTCGCTGGGCTTCGATTTCCGGCTCCACGGCGAAGGCTCTCTGCCGTGAGGGCGAGGGTCGTCGTGGCGATCCCGTTCCTCTCAGGCGCCGTTCTCGCGGCCCAAGCGGCCTCACCCTACGTTCCGCTCCAGCACTGGGCCATGCCGTACATCGAGCACCTGATCGCAGCCGGCATACTGCACGACCCCACACCGCTCACGCGTCCGCTCCGGCAGGCCGACCTGGTCCGCGCGCTCCGGGACGTCGACACGCTCACGGTCGGTAGCGCTGGAAGCGCGCTGGTGCGCCGGCTGCTGCGGGAGTTCGCGCTCGAACGAGAGGCCCCGAGCTACCAGATCGTCGGCGACGTCGGGGTTGCGGCCGCCACATACACCCGGCGCGACCCACTGGCCGCGTTGGACTCGAGCGGTCCGAGGCAGTCGGGACCCAAGCACGGATTCGTGGATGGGGGCCTGGCGCTCACCCTGCTGACTGGACCGGTCGTTGCGGTCACCCACACGTACTTTGACACCCGGCTCAAGTACGACCCGGATTGGTTCGGCAGAAAGAACCGCGTGATCGCAGGCCGCACGGCCGAGAGCTACGTGAGCGCCCAGTGGCGGTTCGGCGAGCTGTTTTTCGGAAGACTGGACCGGAACTGGGGACCGAGCGTCATTCAAGGCTTGTTGCTATCCGACGATCCCTACGGGCTGGACCACCTCGCGCTCGCGGTGGGCACGTCGCGCGTGCAGCTTCAGGCGATCGCCACGCAGCTCGACGATCGCACCGACTCGACCGGCGCCACGGTGCACCGCTACATGTCGCAACATCGTCTCTGGATCAGACCTTCAGATCGGTGGAGCGGCGCGGTGTGGGAAGGCTCGGTGCTCTCGGGACCCGGGCGCCAATTCGAGCCGTGGTATTTGAACATCCTGAATGTCGGATATTTCGAACAGCTGAATACCGGCACGGACGTCAACAGCTTCGTCGGGCTTGACGTGGAGCGGGACGGAGCCGTGAGCCTGTTCGCGCAGCTGATGCTCGACGACATCGAGATCGACCGCAAGACGGCGACCGATCTGAAGCCCTCGAGCTATGCCCTCACCGCGGGTGCCAGGGGTTCCTTGGGGGGCGGATCGGCCGCCTGGACGCTGTTCTACACGCGGGTGGCGAACCTCACCTACCGGAACGAAGACAACCTCGAGGTGCCGCTCTACCATTTCCTCGGCACCGGCCGCAATTTCGCCGACTACGATCAGGCCACGCTCAAGCTCAGCGTGCTGGCGGCGCCCGGGTTGCTGCTCGCGCCGGAGCTGACGCTGTTGCGGCAGGGCGAGGGAGATCCGCGCCTGCCCCATCCGGCCGTCCCCAACTATCCCACGACTCCGCCCATCTTCCAGGGGACCGTCGAGCGGACGCTGCGGGCCGCGGTGTCGGGCGACTACAGCGCCGGTGCCCGCGTGGTGGTCACGTTCGACGCGGGCGTCCATCGGATCAGCAACTTCCAGCACCTCGCGGGCGACACGCGCACCCGGTTCGAGGGGCGGGCGGCGCTGAGCTACCGGTTTTCGACGACAGGAGGGCTGCCGTGACCGCTCTCTCTTCCGACCCCCGCTTGACCCGGGAGCATTTAGAGAGCCTGGTGGCGAAGATGGTCGACCGGCGCATCGTCGTCGTGGGCGACGCGATGCTCGACATCTATCTCTCGGGCGACGCGGACCGGATCTCGCCCGAGGCGCCGGTTCCCGTCGTCTCGGTCCGGGCGCGCCGCCACGCGCTCGGCGGCGCGGCGAACGTGGCAGCCAATGTGGCGGCGATTGGCGCCGAGTGCCGGCTCGTCGCGGTGATCGGAGACGATGCGCGCGGCGACTCGTTTCGCGGCGAGCTGGCTCAGAGCCGGCTCACCGACAGCCACCTCGTCGTCGTAGCGGCACGGCCCACGACGTCCAAGACCCGGGTCACCGCGCGTGGCCAGCAGGTGGTGCGCATCGACGAAGAGGTGGAAGATCCGGTGCCGGAGCGCGCCGAAGCGCAGCTCCAGGCCGAGCTGGAGCGGGCGACCGCCGACGCCGACGCGCTCGTGTTGGAGGACTACAACAAGGGCACCCTGACCGCGGCGGTGATCGAGCGGGCGATGACGCTGGCCAAGAAGCGCGGCATTCCGGTCGTGGTGGACCCGAAGTTCAAGCACTTCTTCGCTTACCGCGGGGCGACCGTGTTCAAGCCCAACCGCCGCGAGCTGGAGCGGGCCATGGGCGCGGCGCTCGACATCGACCGTCCGGACGCGCTCCCGCAATCGCTCGACAAGCTGGGCGTGGACAACTTGCTCCTCACCCTCGGCGCCGAGGGCATGGTGCTGGTCACCAAGGACAAGGAGATCAGCCGCATCCCCGCGATCGCCCGGGAGGTGTTCGACGTGTCGGGCGCGGGTGACACGGTGACGGCATGGGTGGGTACGGCGCTCGGCGCCGGCGCATCCGTGCGTGAGGCAGCGCGGCTCGCGAACTACGCGGCCGGCATCGAGGTCGGGAAATTGGGCGTGGCCACGGTCTCACCCGCCGAAGTGCTCGCCGCGCACGACACGCGCTACGACCCTCCGGGGAAGCTCCGGAGGGGCGGGCTGCTCTGACCGCGAATGCCGGCGCAAGATTGACAGGTGCTGGAAGACCCCCGGAAGAGTTCCGACGTGGATTGATTGGATGCCCTGAACGGCGCCCTCGGCCCAAGCGCGTCCTGAAGGACGCTGGTGCGCCGTGGGGGGGCGTGCGAGGCGAGCCAAAGGTTATGAGGAAACGCTATACTGGTAGGCGAATGGGCGGTACAGGACTCGAACCTGTGACCTCCGGTATGTGAGACCGGCGCTCTAACCAGCTGAGCTAACCACCCCTGAACGGCTGGAGAACGGTGAACAGCAACAGACGCATAGACGCAGCAGGGGTGAACAGGTCGTAGTGAACAGGACCGTCCGGGTGACGCTGTGCCGGTGCGTCTGTGCGTCTACCGCGTCTGTGCGTCTAGTATTTTCCCCTGTGCGTCTGTGCGTCTGTTACCGTTCCCTGCTTTCTAGCCTTTAGTCCGTGGGCCCTCCAGGATTTGAACCTGGGACCGACGGATTATGAGTCCGCTGCTCTAACCGCTGAGCTAAGGGCCCGCGAGAGGGCTAAATCTAAATGCGGAATGCGGAGTGCGGAATGCCCACAAATGCGGAGTGCGGAGTGCGGAGTGCGGAATTGATCGGATGGCGTCGAAGCGCGACCTCGGAGTTCGACCCTCGCACTGACATTCCGCATTCCGCATTCCGCATTCCGCATTTCAGCAGATTCTCCATTCCGCATTCCGCACTCCGCACTCGCCGCCCATGCGTCGCGTTCTGATCATCTCCCACGTCTATATCAACCCCGCCAACCGGGGCAAGCTGCGCGCCCTTGCTGCCCGCGGGCTCGACGTCACGGTGGGCGTACCGGAGCGCTGGAAGGAAGCCGGGTTGGGTCGGACGCTCGAGGTGCGCTGGGAGCGGCAGAATGGGGTAGAAGTGTTCCCCATCGAGATGCGCCGCTATCGCAACCCGGCGGCGGCCCGGTTCGCGCGGCGCGCCCTGGTGTCGCTGTTGCGAGACAAGCGTCCCGATGTAGTCCAGGTCGAAGAAGACGCGACTTCTCATGTCGGCCCGCAGGTCGTCCGCGCGGCCAGAAAGCTGCGGCTCTCAGTGGTGCTGTTCAGCCGGGAGAACGTGGACCTCCCGCTCCCCGTCCTGGTGCGCTGGCGCCGGCGGCGGACCCTGCGCCGGCTCAAGGGCGCGATCGCGGCGAGCGAGGGAGCGGCCGCGCTGATGCGCCGCGCGGTTCCCGACCTGGCGCTCAGCGTGATCCCCCAGCTCGGCGTGCAGGTGCCGACCAACCCGGAACACTCGCATCACGAGGGGCTCGCGATCGGGTGCATCGGACGCTTGGTGCCGGAGAAGGGACTCGATACTTTGCTTCAGGCCCTGGCCGAGATTCGCGGGCAGCGCTGGCACCTGACCGTGGTTGGGGACGGGCCCGACCGCGAGCGGTTGGAGCAGCTGGCGAGCGCGCTGCGGCTCGCGGCCCGCGTGCGGTGGGTGGGCGCTCTGCCGCCCGAGGAGATACCCAAGATCTGGGCCGAGCTCGACGTGCTCGTGCAGCCGTCGCGGGGACTGCCCGATTGGGCGGAGGTGTCGGCCCACGTGGTGGGAGAGGCGATGGCGCACGAGGTGGCGGTTGTGGGCAGCGACGCGGGCGCCACGCCCGAGGTGATCGGCAACGCCGGCATCATCGTGCCTCCCGACGACGCGCCGGCGCTCGCCTCCGCGCTGAAGCGCCTGGTGGCGAGCGAGGTGCGCCACTCGTTCGCGCAGGCGGGACGGGCCCGCGCGATGCAGTTGTTCTCCGACGACGCCGTGGCCGTGCGGACGCTCGCGTTTTGGGAGGAGATACTGCGGTGAATGCCGTTGTACGACGCTATGACGCTGAGCACAGTTGTACGACGCTACGACGCTACGTTGTAAGTGATGCTCGCGCGAGCCTCGTAAAACGTAGCGTCGTACAACGTAGCGCCGGTTCATGACCAGAGTCCTCCTCGTCCCCGATCTCCCGCTCGAGCGCTGGCCCTCCATGGACCGCTACGCCCACCGGCTGCACGACTGGCTGGAGAGCAGCGGCCCGGGCTTCGAGGTCCGGCTGGCGGCGCACATCGGCGAGCTGACGCGCGAGGCGACGAACGGACGGCGCTCCGGGGGCTACCCCAGGTGGTGGGCGCAGGACGTGGACCCGACGAGGCTGGTGCTGCCCGGGCCGCTGCGCGAGCCGCAGCGCTACGCGGCGCGCTACCTCCTTTATCCGTGGTGGCTGCGGCGCGAGGCGAAGCGGGCGCAGGTCGTCCACATCCTCGATCATGCCTACGCTCACATGGTCACGCGGGCGCAACGCCGGCCCGTGGTGGTGACGGTGCACGACCTGATGCCGGTGATCATTCTGCGCTCGCCCACCGACGGGTGGCGCGAGGGGCTGCGCAACCGGTTCCTGCGCCGCACGCTCAAGGCGTTGCGGCTGGCGCAGGCGTACATCGTGGGCACCGAGTGGCTGAAGGGCCAGCTCGCGACGTGGCTGGGCGACGACCGGCGCATTCGCGTCGTGCCGTTCGGCGTGGACCGCGTCTTCTTCTCGGAGTCCCCGGGGGCGCGGTTGCGCGGACGGGCGGACTGGCGCATCCCCGAGGACGCGTTCGTCGTGCTCCACGTGGGTAGCACGGTCGAGCGGAAGAACGTCCCCCTGGTGATCCAGACCGTGGCCCGGCTCCGCGCCATGGCGGACGCGTACCTGGTGCAGGTGGGCGGGCGGTTCACGGCCGAGCAGGAGCAGCTGATCGAGCGGCTGGGCCTGCGTCGCGCGGTGCGGAGCGTCCCGTTGGCCGACGAGGCCACGTTGCGGCGGGCCTACCGCGCGGCGGACGTGCTGTTGTTTCCGTCGCTGTACGAAGGGATCGGGTTCCCGGTGCTCGAGGCGTTCGCGTCGGGCTTGCCGGTCGTGACGTCGGGCGCCGGCGCGCTGAAGGAAGTGGGGGGCGACGCCGTCGTGGTCGTGGAAGGGCGCGACGCGGCGGCCTACGTGCAGGAGCTCGAGGCGCTGTCGGACGATCCGGCGCGGCAGGATCTCCTCATCGCGCGCGGGCGGGCCCGGGCTCGGGAGTTCACCTGGCAGAAGACCGCGGAGCGGACGGCGGAGATATATCGGCAACTGCTGTAAGGCAAGCCTGCCCGATGGCGAGGACTCATGGTACACATGGCGGAGGGTAGAAAGCGAGGAGCGCTGCTCGCCATCGGTGCTCTGGCGCTGGCGGGCGCGGTATTGGAGTTAGGCACCCGATTCTACCTGCGGTACCTGGCCCCGCCCGACCGGTTTCTCAAGTACGCATCCATCGGCCAGCTGGGGTCTCGAGCCGATGCGCAGCCTACCCTGTCGCCGCACCGCTACCTCGGGTACGCGCCCACTCCCGCTTACTCCCGGGGCCGGAACCGACACAATGCTCTGGGGTTTCGCGGAGCCGAGGTGGCTGTGCCGAAGCCTCCGACGGCATACCGGATCGTGTGTCTCGGAGGCTCGACGACGTACGGGGATGGTATCGAAGATTGGCGTTTCACCTACCCCGCACTGCTGCAAGACTCGCTTCGCGCCCGGGGAATGAGCGAGATCGAGGTTGTGAATGCCGGCGTTAGCGGCTACAGCTCGTACGAGTCGGTCCTTAACCTGGAGTTCCGGGTATTGGATCTTCATCCGGATCTCGTGTTCTTCTACGAGGCGATCAACGACGTTCCTACTCGGATGGTGTGGCCCCCATCTGCCTACCGTGGCGATAACTCGGGGTTCTTGGGGGAAAAGTGGTCCCTGCAGGAGCCGTCCCTCCTGGAACGCAGTACGCTGTTGCGCGCCGTCATGATCAAGGCCGGTCTCGTTCTCCCACAAACTACGCTATCGCGCGCGCTCGGCCCTCTGCCGCCGACATCGTACATCGTCCGGTTCGCGGAGCAGCTCCAGAACGGCACGTACCCCTCCGGGCCGTTTCGCCACGTTTCAGTCAGGACCATGCTCGATAGCAATCCGCCGACCTATTGGGAGCGGAACCTGCGGACGCTGATTGCCGTGAGTCGGGCCCATCGTGTCCGTCCAGTGCTGGCGACGCTTGCCTACTCGGGCGCGTTCGCGGAGCAGCTGCTCTATAGCTCACCGGAGTTTCGCGAGGGGACCGCGGAGAACAACGGCGTACTACGTCGGGTGGCGAGGGAGCTGGATGTTCCCGTTCTGGATTTGGCAACGATGATGCCAGGCGACCGGCAGTATTTTAGGGACGGAGTCCACTTCACCGAGGAGGGCAGCGCGGTCATGGCTCACCTCATTGGCTCTGCTCTCATCGAGCGTCGATTGCTGCCCCGCGCCAGAACGGTGTCCGAGCCCTGACGTCAGCCGCGCCCCTCGAGCTCCACCAGCATCGCCTCGAGGAACGGCAGTGCGTCCGCCGGATTCTGTGAGAGCGACAGCCGCCAGCCACCTGCACCCGCTACTCGCGCCAGCGCTTGATCCAGCTCGTCGCCGAACCGGACGCGGCTGATCCCCACGCCTTCCTTTAGGAAGGACTGCACTTCCTGCGGCGACGCGGGGCTGGAGAACGGGGCGCGCTGGCCGCCACCCGTTCGCTCGAGCAGGCATACGCCCACGCGCGACGCCACCGGTGCCACTCCCCCCGCCTCCCCCGTCTGACCGACCCCTCGCACCTCCCAGCCGGCGGGAATTGGGACCACTGCTTTCTCGCTGCCGTCGGTGAGTAGCGACGGCGTACGGCCGGCGAGCTCGGGAAAATGGCTACAGGCCGACGGAGGCAGATACACTCGCCCCGGCCTTCCCCACAGGCGAAACACAGGCTCAAGCTGTACGTAGGCGCTGTCGTCGGAGAGGACGCGAAAGCCGCCCCGCCCGGCCTGGTAGGCGAGCGTACTCTTGCCGGTGCCGGGCGGCCCGGCGAGCAGCAACGCCACGTCTCCCCGCGCGATCGCCGCCGCATGCAGGGGATACCGACCGCACGCCGTGACCAGGCAGAGCGCCATCCCTTCGACCACGCCGTACTGCACATGAGCACGATCGGCGAGCAGCGCCGGAGTGACGTATGCTACCGCCTCGCGCCGCCGGCAGTCGGTGATCGAGAGGCTGCCCGGAGTATGGACGATGTAGCGGTCGCGATCCGGCATCCGGCAGGTGAGGGGAGGGTGCGACGCGCCTCCTTCGTCGCCGTCATGCACAATCAGCCGCACGCGCACCCCTTCGGGCGCGATCAGCTCCGGCCGGCCGTGCAGCGCCCGCCAGGTCCCGAACGAGCCTTCGACGACGTCGAGCGCCGCGGGGCTGTTCGATTCGAACTTGACGGGAATTCCCAGCACCGGCAGGTCGACGGCGTAACGTAGCGGTACGCCGAAGTAGAGCGAATCTGGCGATCGATCGAAGAGGACGAAATCGCTCATAGGGTCGGTGATCTTACAGACATTCCGAACGTCCGGCCAGTCAGCCGTGAACGATGTGCCGCCCGGCCCAGCGAGCGGCCGTAGCAACGAAGTCGCCGCGGTGGCGGACCCGGTCCAGCCGCGGCATCTTGACCATCTGTTCCATTCCGGAGATGCGGGTGCCGGGAACTTCTCACCGTGCGCCACCCGGCGTCGCCGAGTCGAGCGCCGGCGGCGATGAGCGATGGCTTCCTGGTCAACACATTGCCGTGGTGGTCGCCGCCGGGCTACTGGTCCGCCTTTACCTTATCCACCGCTACCCCGTCGTCTTCGGCGGCGACGCGATTTTCCGGCTCGCGAACACGGAGCACGTCGTGCTGTTGCACCAGTTGCCGCTCCTTCAAGGAGCGATTCACTACCTCAGCGCAATTTCGGCCGACCCGCTCCTCGTCCGCTACTTCATGGCAGCCGTGGGCACCGCTGCTGGTGCGGGCTTTTACCTTCTGATGTCAAACCTTGTAACTCGAACCGTGGCGCTCGATGCATCGCTCCTCTTCGTCGCGAACCCGTTCCTCCTCACGTACTCCGTGGTCCCGTTTCAGGAGATCCTCCTGGTTGCGGGCCTCCTGTTCGCGTTTCACTTCGCCTTCACAGAGCGTTGGACGCTGGCGAGCCTGTGCCTCGGCGCGGCTTGCCTCACGCGCTACGAGGGCTGGCTGGCCTGCCCCGTCCTCGCTGCCGCGTACCTGCGGCACACTGGGCCCCGGCCGCGAGCCGTGCTCGCCGCCAGCTTTCTCGTCGGTTGGGCGCCGCTCGGATGGATCATTTTCAACCGCGGCCTAACCCCGCCGGGGACTCTCGCGGTCGAGTGGTCGTTCAACCCGGAGCGTTTCGCGCGCTGGGCGCACCTGGGATGGGTGGCGCTTCGGAATAGTCCGCTCCCGGCGCTGTTGCTGGCGGCTCTCGGCGCCTGGGTGTTCCTCCGCCAGCGCCTCATCCGCGACCCTGCCTGGGGGATGCTGGCGGCATTCCTCGCCCTCTTCCTGATCGCGATTCTCTTCTCGGCGCACGGCATGAGTGACCAGCCTGATCGTTTCGTGACCACGCGTGAGGCGCACGTCTTGGTGGTGGGAATCACGGTGCTCGCCGCTCTCGGCCTTGGCGCCCTAATGCGATTCCGGCACGCGATCACGGCCTTGTCCGTCGGCACCGGGCTGTGGATGGCCGACCGCTCCGTCCACCGAGCCACCGCGGAGCCGTACGCCGCGTTGAGCTACCGGGTGGCGCGCTATCTCCATTACCACATGGCGCCCGGGGAGCGGGCGGTGGTGCTGGCGCGGGGGTTCGACGCGGCGAGCTGGCTAGCCAACCTGGAGAAAGTGCGCGGCCCGGCCGCGGCCCAGTATGGCCTCCGGTTTTTGCGGACGCTCGAGATGACGCCGCTCGATTATCAACGGGTTCTGGTGCAGTCGGGGCTCGGGAAAGACCGCCTGCGGAGCTACGCCACGGCGTCGTTCGGGCCGTTCGCCGACGACACGACCAGAGTCCCGGGTGACCATGCCTTGCCGTTCCAGCGCCCGCAGTGGATCGTGCAGTGGAACGACTTTGCACCAGCGAACGACGCCGAAGCCGTCCTGGCTGCCGAGGTGCGCGCGAGAGTACCGCGGCAGGTGTTCGAGCAGGACACGGTGTGGGTGCGGCTCTACTGGGTGCACGAAGCCGTCCCGTAGGCAGGCTGCGAGCGGGCTTTGCTAAGCCCGGAGCGACCAGAAGGACCTCATGGACCAGGGCACCGAAGCTCAGGGAACGGTGACGCACCTCGACGAGCCACTGGTCTCCATCGTCACGCCCACCTACAACCGGGCCACCTACCTGCGGGAGGCGGTTCAGTCCGTCTTCAATCAGACGTACGCGAACTGGGAGTTGATCGTCGTCGATGACGGCTCCACGGACTGCACTCACACCGATCTGCGAGCGATGAAAGACGACCGGCTCCACATCGTCTGCCTTGAGCACTGCGGCAATCCTGCCCGGCTGCGGAACGCCGGGCTGGAGCACGCACGCGGCGAGTACGTCGCCTTTCTGGATTCTGACGACCGCTGGTTTCCTGAGAAGCTCGCGCGCCAGGTCGCTCACTTGCGGGCCGCACCTCGCTGCGGGTGGAGTTACACGTACTTTGAATGGATCGGCCCCAACGGAGAACCCGTTCCTTCACCGCCCGGCACGGGCTCCGACCCCTGGTCGGGGCTGATAGTCGAGGGACTGGTGACCGGGAGAGCCTGCGTGGCCACGCCGACCGTATTGGCGCAGCGCACTCTGATGAGCCAGATCGGAGGGTTCGACGAGTCGCTCTCGCTGTGCGAAGATTACGACGCGTTCATACGGATGTCCCTCCAACGCGAGGTCGCGTTGCTCGCAGCTCCGCTGTGTGCTGTCCGCATGCACGCCGGCAACACGTGGAAGGGCCGCCCGCCGACGGAAGTCGTCGGATGCCAGGTGCGGGTGTACGAGAAACTTCTCGCTCACCCCATCCAAGGCCGGCTGCGCAAGGCGTGCGAGCGTGAATACGCCCTCGCGCAGGTGCGGCTGGCCGCCTGCCACCGAGCCCGATCTGAGTACCGCAGAGCTTTCGGTTCGCTGTGGAGGGCTTTCCCGCGCCGACCGACCCTCCCGGCATGGTGGGTGGCGCTCGTGAAGACCTGCGTCCGCCCCTTTATGCCTCCGGTGGCGATGAGAGTCTACCGGTCTCTGCGCCGCGGGCTATGAGCATCCTCGGCGACGAGAAGTCCAGACCGCCTCCATGTTGACGACCATCAAGTCCCTTGTGCACCGGGTGGCCCGGAGTTTTGGCTATGACATCACCCGCTATCCGCCCGGTGGGTCACTACTCCGGGAACTGCAGCTTCTCCTCGCCGAGCTCGAGATCACCTGTGTGCTCGATGTCGGCGCGCACCATGGGGAGACGGGCCTCAAACTGCGCGGGCTTGGCTATGACGGCCACATTGTCTCCTTTGAGCCGCTGTCCGAGAGCTTCCGCGTGCTGGCGGCACAGTCCGCCCGCGACCCCAAGTGGAAGGCCTACCAAATGGCCCTGGGCGCCGTCGAGGGACCTGCTCCAATCAACGTCCTGACTCCGACCGTTCTCAGCTCGCTGCTCCCGCCCACCGAGGCCGCGCGTGAGTTCCCGTTTAACATGCGAGTACAGCGGACCGAAGTGGTTGAGGTGAGAAGGCTGGATCACGTGTGGGACGAGTGCACCGCCGGGATGCGGTCGCCTGCGATCTTCCTCAAGACCGACACTCAGGGATCCGACCTGCAAGTCATCCGGGGAGCGTCAGAGAGACTGGGAGAGGTCCGCGGGTTGCTCGTCGAGCTCGCGATCAGGCCGCTCTACAGGAACGTGACGCCGTTCGCGGATGCGCTGGCCTACCTCAGAAACCTAGGATTCGAGATCACGGCGTTCGAGGCGCTGGGGCGTGACTCGTCCAAGTGCGTACTCGAGCTCGACTGCCTCATGCGGCGCGTCTCCAACGATCGATAGTAATCGCAGAAGCTACGGCGCCAGTCTGGCGGAGGCGCATCGCCCGGCGCGGCCAGAGCGCGGCCTACGAGCTGGTCTATGATGGCCAGGGGCAGGACACCGCACCGACGCCGTCAACGACGCGCACCATCTTACGGACCTCCCCGATCCCCGGCTAGCTTGGTGACCATGCAGTCACGCGCCGAGATCGACGCCCGGCTCGCGCGCTATGCCATGACGAAGGATGCGCGAGACCTGTGGCCGGAGGTTTCTTCCTCGGCGTTTCGAGCGGCCCAGAAAGAGATCGCCCGGGTCACCGCCGCCGCGCTGGCGGGTGCCTGGGGTCCCATCGAGCTTCGGCTCCCACCCGCCACCGATGCCCGGGTGCTGGGGATTGCGGCCTCCGCCGCGGGAATGGGTCCGCTGCTCGGTCTCTGGTGCGAGACAGAACGCATCGCTACCGAGCCGCCGGTTGCGGCCCTGCTCGCGACGCACCTCGACCACGGCCGGCGCCGCGCCAGCCGCATGCGCCACGAGCTCGAGCGGCTGCTCGTTCCGCTCGCCGACCGGGACATCGAGGTCGTGGTGCTGAAGGGCACCCACACGGGACATCGCTATTTCCCCGAGCCCGGCTCGCGGCCGTCGACCGACATCGACCTCCTCGTGAGCCCCGAGCAAGAGCCAGCGGCGCGCGGCGTCCTCGGTGACCTCGGGTTCGCGCAAGTCTCTCCAGGCGAGCTGCAAGGAACCGTTTGGACTCCGTCCGGCGATGGGGCGGTTCGGTCCCTGGAGCTGGCCCACGCGGAGAACCCGTGGTCCGTGGACCTGCACCTGTCGCTCGATCGCAGGCTGTTTGCGAGCCTGACCACCGGCCTCGGCACTCCGAGTCCCTCGGAGGGGGAGGTGTGGAACGAATTCGCACGACCCGTCCGAGTCCTGCCGCAGCCCCTGCTGCTCGCCTACCTCGCACTGCACGCGTCCGGCCACTTCTACTCGATCACGCTAATCCGATTGGTCGAGATCGTGCTGGTCGCGAGACGCGACTTCGGGCAGCGTTCCGAGCTCTGGGACGCGTTCGACGCGCTGGTGCGCCGCACGGGCACGGGTCGATTTGTGTTTCCGGCGCTGGACTTGGCGGAGCGGCTCGCACCTGGCAGCATCGATCCCGGCGTGCTCGAGCGCGTGGCGGGGGCAGCGCCTCGGCTGCTCCGCCGCATGGTGCGCGACACGACGCCGGCGTGGGCGCAGCGCCTCCACCCCTACCCGACGGGGGAACGGCTCGTCTGGGTGGGCTCGCCGCGAGAGGTCATGGCAGCTCTGGCGGACACCGCATGGCCCCGTCTTGACGGGAAGCTCCTGTCGCCTCACAAGGCGCTCGGCGTCCATTGGTACCGCATCCGACGCGGAATCGCGCGGATGATGCGGGGGTAGCGCCGCCGCAAGGGTGTCCGCTATCGCCCGCTCTCCTGCGCATCGCCCGGCCTGACGCGTACGCCCGCGATGAGGCCCAGCGCGCCGACCAGTCCGATCGCGCCCGCCACTCGGAACAGCGTCTCGAAGACGACGCCCCCCCCACTCCCTTCGCTCCCAGCCAACAGGTAGCCGCCGAGGCTCGCGCCGATCATGGCGCTCAGGTCGGCCGCCACCTGGCGCCAGCTCGAGACGACGCCCCGGCGCTCGCGGGGCGTCTGTCCGAGCAGCCACTGGTCGATCAGCGGGTTCGTCACCGGGCCGATGAGCCCCTGGAGAAAGTACAGCGCGACCGCAAGTTCGACGCTGTGCGTGAGCGATAGACCCCACATCGCCGGACCGAACAGGAGTAGTGACAGGACAAGCACGCGGCGTGCTCCCACCCGACTCGCCACTTCGCCGCTAGCGACCACGGCGAGGGCCCAGCACACGCTTGCGGCCGCGAAGATGTACCCGATGCGCTCGATCGAGAGTCCGTGTGCGCGCGCAAAAAAGATGTTCAGGAACGGCGCCGCGAGCGCTGCACCGAGCATCCACACGGCCACGAGCCCGACGAGGGGGAGCAGGCGATACACCGCCGGCGGCACGCCCATTCCGGCGCCGCGCGGAGCCGACGTTTCCGGCGATCGCACGGCCTGGAACAGAAGCAGGCTCGCCGCGCTTCCCAGGGCGCCCAGGACGAGCGCCCAGCGCAGTGCCGGCAGCCGCTCGAGCGTCCACCGTGTCTCGAGCCACCGGGATGTGGCGCCCGCTATCGCAGTGCCGGCACCGCCCCAGCCGACGAGCAGCGCGACGTTCCAGGCGAACGCCCGCGCGCGTGTGCGCGGCGTGGTGAGCGCCATCAGGATCGGCCCCACCGCGACCCGCCAGATCGCGCTCCCCGCGCCCGCGAGCGCTGCCGCGCCGTACACCGCGACGGGGGTCGCGGCGACGGCGCCGAGGGCCAGTCCGACGGCCAGCACCATGGCGGCGGCGCTGAGAGCCGCGCGTGGTCCCAGGCGGTCCGCGAGCACGCCGGCGGGCAGCAGCATGACCAGTCCGCCACCCGTGAGCGCGGCCGCCGCGTGGCCCATCACCACGGCCGAGAGATTGAGCGCTTCCAGATAGAAGTTGTAGAGAAACGCGTGAAAGATGAGCCCGGTCGCGAACAGCACATTGCCGGCAATGAGCAGCACTACCGGTGGCAGCGTTTGCTTTCCAGTTGCGTCCATTTGCGGCTCCGCCCGAACGGGGATACTCTAGTGCCGTTCCAACTTGTCGAGCCTAAATACCGATCCGTGACGCGGTGCATCTACGGCCCGAAGCGCGTCGGAACCGTGGGCGCAAATAGTTGGAACGGCACTAGGCGCAATCTGGCGGTAAGATCGACCACACATAACCCATGGCAGGAGCGCTGCGATGCCCTGGCGAACGCTCCGGACCCGTTGCGGCGTATTGGGAACGGTACTGGTTTCCCTTGTGGGCTCAGTCGCCGCGGGCGCACAGCAGCCCGCGCCGACGGATTCCGCACCCCGCGACAGCATTCATCCTGCCCGCCCTTATGCGCTGCCGCCAGTCGTCGTCACGGCCAGCCGCGAACCGATTTCGCGACTCGACATCGGGGTCGCGACTTCGGTGCTGCAAGGCCGCGACCTCGCCGCCGAGCCGACGCCGTACGCGGCCCGGGCGCTCACGTTCCTCCCCGGTGTCTCGATCGACGAAGCCAGCGGGCCCGGGGGCCCCACCGTGCTGCACCTGCGGGGCGGCGAAGAATCGTTCGCCCAAATCCTGTTCGACGGCGTGCCGATCAACATCAGCGGCGGCTTCCATGACCTGCAGGGAGTGACGCTCACCAACGTGGAGCGGATCGAGGTCGCCCGGGGGCCCTTGAGCGCGCTGTGGGGATCGTCGGCAATGTCCGGTGCCGTGCAGTTCATCACTCGGCAGGGGCAGCCGGGCCCGGCCCAACTCGACCTGCTCACCGAGGGCGGTCGGGCGACCGAGCACGGCGACCAGACGCGCACCGAACTCACGCTATCGGGCGGCGCCGAGCGCCTGCGGTACTCGAGCGGTGTGGGCTTCGCATACAACCGCGGCATCTACGCGCTTGCGAACAACGTCGTCACGGGCGACATGTCGCTGCGGCTCGACGCGCGCCCGGCCGAGCGATGGACCCTCATGGCCACGGCGCGCTACATCGACGTGCAGGCCCACCTGCCGGTGCGGGACCCGGGCGTCACGCGCGTGCCGCTCGACCCGAACCAGCGCGACGGCCACTACCGGTGGCTGGGATCGCTCTCCGCCGGCTGGGCCGCGACTCCCACCTGGCACCATCGCTTCACAGCCCGGTTGCTCTGGGACGACTTCGTGTACCGCGACCAGAAGGACGGCGTGACCGATTCCACGTCTTATCCCTTCTTCGTCTTCGACTTCAACTTCGGCTTTCGGAGCACGCTGCTGCGCCCCGGGTTGGAATACGTCGGCAGCAACGCGCTGCGTTTGGGCAAGGCCGGGGGGGCACAGCTCACGGTTTCCTACGGCGCCGAGTGGCAACGGGAAGCGGAGTCGAACAACCAGGCGGGGGATTTCGGCCCCTCGCACACCGATTTCCACCGCTTCAATGACGCCATGTTCACGGAGCTGCAAGGCCGCCTCGGCCCGCGCCTCTCGGTGCTGAGCGGCGCCCGGCTCGAGAAGTTCCAGGGGCTCGCGGCGGAGCTGCTGCCCCGTGCGAGCGTCGTCCTCGACGTCGTGCCCGACCGGCTCGCGCTGCGGGCGGCGACCGGGCGGGCGTTCAAGGCGCCCAACGTCGACCAGCAGTTCCTCGAGAACCCGGGAACGATCCCCAACCCCAACCTCAAGCCGGAGCACAGCACCAGCTGGGAAATCGGCGCCACGCTGACGACTCCGGGGCAGCCGCTGACGGTCGGGGTGGGCTACTTCAACCAGCGCTACGACGACCTGATCCGGACCGTGCCCGCCGACACGGGCTCGAAGCAGACGAACAAGAACCTCGGCAGCACTCGTTCGACGGGCGTCGAGGTCGACGTCGAGCGCTGGTGGTCAGCGCGGTGGCGCACGGGGGCGAACCTCACCTGGCTGAACAGCAAGATCCTCGACAACGCGGGGCTGTCGCCCACCGATTACCCGGTCGGGAGCACGCTCCCGGCGGTGCCGCGAGTCACGGGCAATGCCTTTGTCGCGGCCGACCTCACGCGCTCATTCACCACCGTAGCGCGCGCCACGCTGGTGGGCGAGCAGACGGTCTTCACGGAGCGATTCACCGGGCAGCGTGTCACCCTCGACCCTTACGTGTTGCTCGAGCTCGTGGCGCACTGGCGCGCCAGCAGCACGTTGGAGGTGTACGCGCGGGTCAACAACCTGTTCGACACGGGCTACGAGACGGCCTTCGACCGACCCGGCGTGCCGCGCACCGGCGTCCTGGGCGTGCGCGCGACCCCTTAGTCACCTGTCACAGACTTCTCCGCGTGGCTTCGCTGGTCGCTTGAAGGCCTTTGTCCGCGTCTTCGCGCTGGTGCCCGACTGCCATACCACTGGCCGTTATATGCGGGTGTGGCGGCACCACTTCTACGACGGGCTGGAGGCGGCGCTGCCGAGCGTGGTGCTGCCGGTGGCGGTGGACTTCGCGTGGGCGCGGCCGGTGTCTGTGGCAACGCTCGGTCCGTCCCGCCATCGGGACGCCATGTCCGAGCGCCTGTGGGACCAGATCCGCACGGCCCACGCCGAGGGCGGGCTGGACGCGGTGATCTCCTACTGCTTCAGCTCGGATGTCGATCCGGCGTTGATCGAGCGCACGGTGGAACTGGGCATCCCCTGGATCAACTTCTTCTGCGACAGTACGTACGCGTTTGACCTGGTCGAAGCGCTGGCGCGCGTGGCGTCACTCAACTGGTTCCCCGAGCGGGCGGCTGAGGCGCGCTACCGTGCGCTCGGGCGCCCCGTCCTGTGCCGGCCCTACGCGGTACACCCGGCGGCGCTGCCGGAAGCCATCTGCGAGACCGCCGAGCACGCGCTGGGTTTCGTCGGGGCGCCCACCGGAAACCGCGTCCTTCGCCTGGCGGGGCTGCGGCTATTCGGGTGTCCGACGGAGGTGCGGGGCGAGGGTTGGCAGCACACACACGCGGCGCCAGCGCGGCCGCGGCACCGCCCGCAGCGCGCCGATCGCCGCGCGCGCGCTAGCCTGGGCGAACGCATCCTCGTGCGCGCTCTCAAACCGCTGGTCCGAGCAGGGGGCCGCCCGCTCGCCGACGACGAGATAGTGCCCTTCCTCTCACGCTGTCGCGTGGTGCTGGGGCTGAACGAGGGCCGCGACAGCCAGGGCGTCTACCTGAGCTACCTCAAGCTGCGCGACGTGGAGTTCCCCGGTTACGGCTGCTGCTACCTGACCCAGCACAACGAGGACGTCGAGCACGCCTTCGAGGTGGGGCGAGAAGTGCTGACCTTCCGCCACGCAGCGGAGGCGGCGTCGCTGGTGCGCCGGAGCGTGCGGCACCCGGCCGTGGCGCAGGCGATCGGGCGAGCCGGGCGGGGGCGGGTGTTGGCCGAGCACACCTGGGCCGCGCGACTGCTCGAGCTCGCGCGGGCCCTGTGATGCGCATCGCCGTGGTCTCGCCGCACCTGCCAACGCCGGCCCTGCCCATGCGCGGCGTGTCCCACGACGAGCAGCTTCGGCTGTTTGCGGCGGCCGGGCACGAAGTACGCGCCGTGGTTCCGCTGCCGTGGTCGCCGCGGCGCTGGCTGTCCGGCACACGCATCCCCGACGAGGAGCGCGACGAGGCGGTGGTGGTGGCCCATCCGCGCTATCCGCGCGTGCCGCGCTTCTTGCGAGGCGCCGGGCACGCGCTCGAGCGCCGTCTGTTCGCTCGGGCTGCGGCGACCGCGCTGACGGCGGGGGTGGCCGCGCCTGACGTGATACTGGCGCACTCCGCGTCGCTGCCGGGGTCGCTGCTCGGACGGATCGACGGCGCGGCCTTCGTGGTCAGCCTCTATGACCACGAGCTCTACGACCTGGCCCCGGCGAGCGCGATTGTTCGCCAAGGGATCGTCCGGACGCTCCGGAGCGCCGATTGCGCCGTCTATCTGTCAGAGGCGCTTCGACGCCACGCCCTGGAGCTGGCGGGCCCGCATCGGAACCTGGTGATCCCGCTAGGAATCGAGACCCACGTGGGCCTGTCCACGGTCCGGCCGCAAGGCTTCACGGTTTGCACGGTCACCCGTCTGATCGCGCGCAAGCGGGTGGATCACCTGATACGGGCGTTCGCCCGCTTGGCGGTAGAGCGGCCGGACGCGCGCCTGGTGATCGTAGGTGATGGCCCTGAACGGCCGGCGCTGGAGCAGTTGGTCCGCGCGCTGGGCATCGAAGGCTTGGTCGAGCTGACGGGCGCGCTCGACGCGCGTGCCGCCCAGGAGCGGATGGCGCGCGCCAGCGTCATGGCTCTGCCGAGCGTGCGCGAGTCGCTGGGGGCGGTCTACCTCGAAGCCATGTCGCTGGGCGTGCCGTCGCTCGGCACGCGCGGCGAGGGTATCGAGGAACACATCGAACACGGCGTGAGCGGGATCCTGGTCCCGCCCGGCGATGACGATGCGCTGCTGGCCGAGTTGCGCACGCTGGCGGCCGATCCCGACCGCGCCAGACGAATCGGCGAGGCAGGCCGCCGCCGGTTCCTCGCCGGCCGGTTCTCCTGGCGCGCGAATGCGCAGGCCTACCTGGCGTTGTTCCAGGAGCTGTCGAGGGGCCGGGCGACACACACGACCTGATCGGCCAGCAGCGCCAGAGCGCCAGTGTGAGCGGTCCGGCGCTCGATCGCGCGCAGCGCGGCGAGCGCACGCGGGCCGGGCACGAAGCCGCTCTGGAAGGGCGGGGTGCACCAGAGCAGTGGGGTCAGGCGTTCGAGATGCACCACCCCCGCGAGCAGCCGGCGAATGTGGCCGGGCGAGCGCAGCCGCATCAGCATTTGCTTCCCTCGCACGGTCACCGGGACCCGCCCCCGCCAGCGCTCCACCACGCGTCGAGGGCGCAGGTGCAACAGGTGAAACAGGCTCTCCGCCGCGCAGAACCGCGTCAGGTGCGCCATCACCATCACGCCGCCCGGCACGAGCATAGCGGCGAGCAGCCGATGCACGCGCACGAACAGCTCGTCATCAAGGTAGGCGAATCCTCCCGTGGTGGAGAAGACGATATCGAAGCGCCGGCCCTCGAACGAGCTCGGCGCCAGCTCCTCGGCGCGTCCGTGCCACAGCTCGAGGCGCCCGCTGGCCAGGTGAGATGCGCAGCGAGCGGCGGCGGCGCGGAGCATGCCGGGAGATCCGTCGCAGCCGACCGCGTGCCATCCCCGGGCGAGAAAGCGCGCCAGGTCGTCGCCGGCGCCGCAATGGAAGTCGAGCACCCACGCCACTCCGCCTCGCGGCGCAGCCGACACCTCGTCGACCCTCCTGTGCAACAACTCCTTGCCCAATGCATAGGTCGGATTCGATGAACCGAGCCTTGCGTAATCCTCCGCCCAGGCGTCCCAACCCGTCGCGGCGGGCGCCGGCGAGCTGGTGAGCCGGTAGCGCACGTAGCTCACGTGAGTATGATAGGTGCGTGCCCCCCCTCCTGCGCGCCGACGAGACCGATCTCCAGGAGACCGGCGCCTACTACAATGCTTTCGCCGAAACGGCGGAGGAACGCTACGCCTCGAACCACGTGCTGGTCCGCGTGCGGGAGGCATTCCGCCGCGCGGTCGAGCCTCATCCGGCCGGCGCGGTGCTGGATCTGGGTTGCGGCCCGGGCACGGACCTCGCTTGGTTCGGCGAGCGCTATCCCGGGCGCCGCTACGCAGGAATAGACGTGTCGCCTCGCATGGTGGAGCTGGCGCGCGCCAAACTCACGGGCCGCGGGGTGCGTGTCGAGCGCGGCTGTGCCGAGGACGTCCCGCGGGTGTTTCCCGGAGACCAATTCGACCTGATCTACTCCTTCTTCGGTCCGCTCAACACCGAGCCCGACCTGGACCGCGCCGTCACGGCCCTGGCGCAAGTGGTGGCACCCGGTGGCGTCCTGGTGCTCACCTTCGTCAACCGCACGTACGTCGTGGACGCCGCCTTGCACCTGTTGCGCGGCCGGCCGCGACGCGCTATGGCGCGGTTCGCCGACCGCTGGCCCGGCTATTCGGACCAGACCCCGCTCAGGGCCTCGCTCTATTTCCCCCGGCAGATCGAGGCACGTTTCGCACCCGCCTTCCAGGTCGAGCGGCGCGAGGGTTTCTCCATCCTCTACCCGGCGTGGTACCGGGCCGCCCGCTTCCACGAGCGCGGCGCACTGGTGCGGGCGCTCTGGATCGCCGATCGAGCGCTCAACCGCACGCCGCTGTGGTCCGGCGGAGAGCACCTGCTCTATGTGCTGCGCAGAAGCGCGGACAGATCGCCGTCGAGATCCTGATGCTCGATCCGATATCCGGCGTGGAGCGCCTGATGCACCGTGCCGACGCGCGCGGAGAAGGCGAACGCTTCACGCACCGCCCGACCGAATCGCCGCTCGAGGTCGTCCAGGGGAACGCGGCGTATGGGCAGGGCCGCCAGCCGGGCCAGCCGCTCGGCCAACTCGACCTGCCGTAGCGGCGGTCCGGCGAACACGTTCACGACGGACATCGGGGGCGCGCAGCGCGCCATGTGCTCGAGCAGACCCGCGCAGTCCTCGACGTGCACCAGGGACATCCAGTTGTCGCCGGGGCCGTAGAGCGGTACTGCCCGCTCCGCCCGAAGAAAACGCCGGTAGTAGGCCTCGAACCACGATCCGGATCCCAGCACCCAGCCGGGACGCGCCACGATCACCGGAGCGTCGTTCTCGCGCAGGGCGCGCAGCCAGGGCACCTCGGCACGATGGTAGTCCCGCGAGAAGCTGGTGGGGGCGAGGGGAGTCTCTTCGGTGACCGGCTCCTCGCCACGCGAGCCATAAGCGAGCGTCCCGCCCACATAGACCAGAAGGGGGGGCCGCGCCCAGCTGGCCAGCGCAAGGAGGAGGCGCTCGTTGGCCACCCGGTTCCGCACGCGGGTCAGCGCCCCCCGGATGCCGCCGCGGCCGGCGATGCGCGCCAAGTGGAAGATCACGTCCGGCGGATCCTCCTCCAGGGCGCGCCAGGGAAAGCTGTCCACCGAGCCGCTCAGCACGCCGACCTGGGCAACGGGTGGTGGCCTGCGGTGCAGGAGGCAGGTCGTGCGTACGCCGGCCGCGCAAAGCCTGCGCACGAGCGGCGCGCCCAGAAATCCGCTGCCGCCGAGCACGAGAGCGTGTGTGATGGGCCGGTCGGCGAGGAACGCCGCGTTCGAAAGGGCACCCACGCCGGATAAGCCCACACGGGCCTTCATTGGAACCGGATCAGAACGGCAACCCCAGGCAGTACGACCGGCCGACCAGGATGTCACTCACGACACGCCGCCCGAGATCCCTCCTCCCTCCAACCGCTGAAGGCGCTCGGTGAACGCGGCGAGCGTGCGCTGGCGGTGGCCGCTGCTGTGCCCCTTGTACCAGTCAAAACCGTAGGACGCCTCCCCCTGTGCCAAGCCCTGCTTGACCCGCTTGCGGATGCGGTACGTCATCTCGTATCGCTCCAGTGCCGTCCCCGCGCTCGAGCGGAGGGCGCGTTCCGCGAGCCGCTTCAGGCGCGCTATCACCCGGTTGCCGATCCCGTGTCCCGGCCGAGCCTGGACGTCCGGCGGACATGGCGTCTCGATCGCGTTCGGGAGATAATCCGCGGCCCAGGCGTTGGCGAACCGCAGGCGGCGGTACATGCTCCGACCCACGATGGGCGTCATACGGACAAGCTCGTACGCGCCGTAGAGGTTGGGCTCGGCCAGGAGCAGCGCGCGGGAGGACACCAGGTAGTTTGGACAGAGCACCGCGCCGCGGAGGCGCACCACCCGCCCCACCGCCGCGACGAGCCAGCGACACATCCAGAGGTGGTCGGGCTCCGTCACGATCAGATAGTCGATGTCCCCCGCGTTGTCGATGTTGTCCCAGGCCAGTGATCCGGTGACTGCCACCATGCGCACGAACGGCAGGCCGGCGATCGCGCGGCCGTACCGCACGGCGGCGGGCCACAGCCGCCCGGCGTGCACCGCGCGTGCGCGGCGGACATCCACCAAGCCATCTCTGCCGCGCAGCGTGTAATAGCCATTTCGGTGGGTGAGCGCGCCGCCCGGAGTGGAACAGCGGGCCAGCGCCGCCGCCGTCGCCTCGGCCGTGGCGCGGACTCCGTGCAGGTAGCGATGCACCTCGGAGTCCCGCAGCGGATATTCGAACACATCGCCGTAGGCGACGGTGCGAAGCACCGCCCGTTCGATCGCCGCTGCGTCGGGACGAGCCGAGGCGAGGAGGCCGGGCGCGGACGTCATGAAAACGGAAGAGATCGGGGCGGCTGTAAAACCAGCGTGCGTTATCGTACGACTGGTTCGGCAAGCCGTCAAGCGCGCGTGGCCCTATCAATTAAGCGCGAACCCCCAACCTTCCTCCCGGCTGGTCCCCCCTCACGGGCGCGGTCGGTGAGGATGGTGGCCACGGCCCGTCGGCTCCTGTGTCCGGCGTGCTTTTCGGGACTCAGTGACCATCGAGGAACCGCAAATCCTGCATCCGTCGGGTATCCCGCCGCAGGCGCCTCACGTACGCGTCGGCGTCGCCGAGGTCCTCGCGATCGCGCCATAACCCCGCAATGCCTCGTAACGCTTGACCGGGTGGGTCATGACCGTCCGAGTTCCCGCAGCCGCTCCAACTCCTGGATGTCCCCAGCGTCGTAGGGGCGCGGCGTGCGTTTAGTGCGGATCAGCGTGTCCACATCCGCCAGCGGGACCGGCACGCCTTCCACCCTGATCGGGATACACGTCCGAATCGCCTGCTCGTAGGTGACGCCGCAGGCGACCGTGAGCAGGTCCACTCGCGGACTATCCCCGATGATGGTGAACGGCCGGGTCGCGACCTGCTCCGGGTCGAGCTCTCGCGCAAACCCGAACGCCAGTCCCCGGAGGGCGCGAAGCGCCCGGGTCGCGTTGTCTACCGTCGGCTCGATCAGCACGTCCACGTCCTTGGTGAGACGGAGCACGCCGTGCAGGATCACCGCCGCCCCCCCGATCAGCACGTAGCGCACCCTCTCGTGATTGAGCAGGCGGCACACGGCGGCGACTCGCGTCTCGATGCCACGCTCGCGCACCCGGCCCGGCCGCGGTCGGGTGGGCGGGGGCACGATGCGAAGGCTCTCCGGGCTCTGCTGCCAGGCCTCGAGCTCGGCGATGGTGTCGAATACCCGGACGTACGGTTCGCGGCGAGGCGCGAACCGCCATCCCTCCTCCCATAGCCGCTCCGCTTCGCGCGCCCGCTCCGTATAGTCGAGCGCCAGCCCTTCGAGCAGCGTCAGGTCGCGCCCGCGCTCGAACGACGCACCGACCTCGGCGAACGGCTTGGGGCGCGCCTCGAGGTAGCGTCGTACCGCCTCGGTCACGATCCAGCTGCGCGAGCGCCGCTGGCGCCGCGCTTCGCGGTCGAGCTGGGCGCGCAGCGTGGCAGGAACGGAGATCGACAGGATGGTGGCCATGTCCCTAGTTAATAACTGTTAATAACATAACGGGGGCGAGTCCTACTTTGCCAGGCGGCGCCGGGCCGACGGCCCGGGGCAAACGGTAAATGACGCGTTGGCGCCGCGTGCCACGGCGAAACGGTGCCGGGCGGCCGCGGAACTGCGCCGTGCCGGCGTGGTACCACGGTGCGAAATGTTCCACAAAACCAGGAGGACGCTATGCCCACGGTCAAGGAGTTGCGTTGTGCCGACGTAATGCCCGGTTGCACGTTTGTAACGACCGGAGCGAACGACGACGAAGTGATGCGGAAGGTCGCTCAGCATGCGAAGGAGAAGCACAACATCAGGGAGATGACGCCGGACCTGACGAAGAAGGTCAAGGGCGCCATCAAGGCGAAGCAGCTGGCCTAGCGCAGTCCGAACCCCGGGGCACCGGCCCCGGGGTTCTTGCCGTCTTGACCCCCCCACGAGTTACGCCCCATCTTTTCGCGTTCGCTCCCTTCGGGAAAGCTGGTGACATGAGGAAGCTGGTCTCACTCGGGGTCTGTCTCCTCGTTGTCTCAACATCACACCGCGCCGACGCTCAGAACGTGCCGCCACCAAGCCAGGCCCAGGCGGCGCTGCAGCAGGCGTTGCAGCAGAACCCCGGCCTGGGGGACGTCATCCGCCAGCGCATCCAGCAGTCGGGGCTGACGGGGGAGCAGATCCGGGCGCGGCTCCAGGCGGGCGGCTACCCGGCAAATCTGCTCGACGCTTACCTCGGCGCCGCCGCCGCCGGCCAACCGGCACCGGTGCCCGGGGCGAGCCAACTCGCCGCGATCCAGGCGCTCGGGCTTCCCGCGGTCGCGAGCGCCGGGGAGATCCTGCCGGTCGATACCGGCATCGTGCGATCCTCTTCGGGACCGAGCAGCGCCGTGTTCGGCGTGGACGTGTTTCGGCGCACCACGACGCAGTTCCTCCCTTTGCTGTCGGGCCCCGTTCCCGCCGACTACAAGCTCGGGCCCGGTGACGTGCTGGTGCTGATCCTGACCGGCGACGTGGAGCTGGCGTACACGCTCCAGGTGACCCGCGAGGGGTTCATCCTGATCCCGCAGGTTGGGCAGGTGTTCGTCTCGAATCTCACCCTCGACCAGCTGCGCGACGTGCTCTACACGCGCCTCGGCCGGGTGTATTCCGGCGTGAAGCGCGCGGCGAGCGCGAGCACGCGGTTCGACATCTCCGTGGCCAACGTGCGCGCGAACCAGGTGTATGTGGTGGGCGAGGTGGCGCAGCCTGGCGCCTACCAGATCAGCTCGCTCGGCACCGTGCTGACGGGGCTCTATGCCGCGGGCGGCGTGACCGAGCGCGCCGACATGCGCTCGGTCGAGGTGCGGCGCGCCGGCAAGCCGCTGGCGACGCTCGACCTGTACGATTACCTGCTGCACGGGGATACCCGCAACGACATCCGGCTCCAGACGGGAGACGTGGTGTTCGTGCCGGTGCACGGAACCCGGGTCCAGGTGACCGGCGCGGTGACGCGCCCCGCGATCTACGATCTCAAGCCGGGGGAGACGCTCCCGGACCTCGTGCAGGCCGCCGGCGGGTTCCGGGCGGACGCCGCCCTCAAGCGCGTCTCTGTGTACCGCATCCTGCCCGCGGCGGAGCGCGGCTCGAGTCCGTCAGGGCGGGTGGTGATGGACGTCCCGCTCGCGACGGAAAGGAGGGACGGCGCCTCGAAATCCGGCGACCCGCCGAGCGGCGTGGCGGTGCCCGCGCTGTCGCTCGAGGACGGCGATTCGGTGGTCGTGGACGCCCTGCCGTCCCTCGGGGCCGGGTATTACGTCGGGATCGCCGGGATGGTCGAGAAGCCGGGGCCGTATCCGTGGCATCCTGGAATCACGCTGCGGGATCTCGTGCTCCTGGCGCGCGGACCCAAGGTCGGCGCCGACCTGCAACAGGCCGAGATCGCCCGGCTGCCGGAGGACCGCTCGAAGGGACAACTCGCCGCGACGATCCGAGTGCCGCTCGACTCGACGTACCTCTTCAACCGTGACTCCACCGGCCGCTACATCGGTCCCCCTGGCCTCCCCTTCCCCGCAGCCGGTGCACCGGAAGTGGAGTTGCAGCCATTCGACAACGTGCTGATCCTGCGGCAGCCCGATTTCGAGCTCCAGCGCACGGTCGAGGTGGGAGGCGAGGTGCGCTATCCCGGCACCTATTCCCTACGCAGCAAGACCGACCGGCTTTCCGACGTAATCGCGCGCGCCGGGGGCTTGACGCCGCGGGCGTATCCCGAAGGGATCCGCTTTAACCGCGCGGCCAACGGCGTGGGCCGGATCAACGTGGAGCTGCGACGCGCGCTCCAGGACACGGCTTCCCAATTCAACATCATTCTCCAGCCGGGCGATGCGATCTCGATCCCCGAGTACGAGCCGAGCGTGAAGGTGAGCGGGGCCGTCAACTCACCGGGGAGCGTGTTGTGGCAGGAGGGACGCGGGCTCGATTATTACATCGGCGCGGCCGGGGGCTTCGCCCAGCTCGCCCGCAAGGGAGCGGTGAGCGTGCGCTACGCGAACGGCGAGGTGCGCACGCGGCATCACCGGTTCTTCGGAACGAGCGATCCCCGGCCCGGGCCGGGCTCGGAGGTGGTCGTCCCCTTCAAGGATCCCAACGCGCCGCACACCGACTACGTCGCGCTATTCGGGGCGATCGCGCAGATCCTCGCGAGCACGGTGGCGATCATCGTGGTGGCGACCCGGTGACTCACCTCGAGGGCCCCGTCATCGGCGGTGGGACCGCGATCGGAGTGCCTGACAGCTCTGCGTAGAGGACATCGGGATCCAGGTCCGCCCCGTTCGGCCACACGACCGTCCCCAGCTCAGGGTCGATCCGCACCTGCGCGAAGAGGGCGGGATCTCTCAGAACCGCGAAGACCCCTTCAAACCGAATGCGGCCCGCGAGATCCAGCTCACCCGCCACCCCGTCCTCGAAGCGTAAGTAGAGCCGGTAGCCGCCCAGCGGCCTCACCTCTACGATGTCCTTCAACA
>DATDFP010000281.1:0-3859 GCA_036522535.1 Gemmatimonadales bacterium | reverse complement strand
GCCGCCCGTCATCGTGGTGGACCGGGTCGGCGTCCTGGCCGACCTGTACGCCTACGGCGACGTCGCGTTCGTCGGCGGGGGATATCACCGCGCGGGACTCCACTCGGTCCTCGAGCCCGCGGTGTTCGGCGTGCCGGTCGTGGTGGGACCGCACTGGCAGATGAGTCGCGACGCGACGCTGCTGATCGAGCGGGGCGGCGCCGTGGCGTTGCCTGCCGACGGCCGGCACCCGTTGCACTCGCAGTGGCTCGTGTGGCATCACGATCCGGCCGCCCGGCGCAAAGCGGGCGCAGCCGGCAAGCGGCTGGTGCAGGAAGGTCGCGGCGCGGCGGAGCGGACGACGGCCCTGGTGCGGGGGTTGGTGACAGGATAGGGGGAAGGCTCGGGACTCCCCAAGACCCCGGACTTGCGTCCGAGGTCAGTTGGAGTCCGGAGCTAAACTGACCCCGGGCGCCAGCCCGGGGTTCGGGGGCTAGGGGCTGACCCCTTACTGACCCCGGGCGCAAGCCCGGGGTCCAAGCCCGGGGTCCGAGCCCGAGGTCCCGAGAAACCGCTCCGCCTCCGCGAGCCCCGGCAGATCCCGGTCCGCGCGATGCCAGATCTCCCGCAGCTCACCATAGGCCTGGGCCGCCGTCTTCCGGTCGCCCGCCGCCGCCGCCGCGCGGCCCAGGCCGAGCAGCGATAGGGCGCGTTTCGGGGCGAGCCGGAGCGCGCGCTCGAACTCGACCCGGGCCTCTCGCGGCCGGCCGGCCGCGAGCAGCATCTCACCCAACAACTCGTGCGACGGCTTCACGACGCCCGGCGGCCCGAACTCGAGCGGCATCGCGTCCTCGAGCGACGTCGCCTCTCGCATGAGCGCGACCGCCTCCTCGAGGGACCCGTCCGCCTGTCGCGACGCCGCCCGCAGCTCCTTGTCGAGGATACGGGGGACAGGGTCCACGTAGCCGGTCTCGGGTGCAGGGCGGCTCCGGTTGAGGGTGGCCAGGTCCCCGAGGGCACGGTTGGCGCGGGCACGGTCACCGCGCTTCAGAGCGCTGAACCCCGCGACGAACGCGTCCGCCGCCACAGCTCTCGAACGCGCGCTGGAGAGTTCGAGACGCCACTCCAGGCAGGGGCTGTCCCATCGCTCGGTATTCACGACGTAATCGGCGCGCATCTGCGCCAGTACCGCGAGGCCGCGCCCCGTGGCCCAGTCCGCGTTCTGCCGCATCAGCTCGAGGTGTCGCAGCGCTTCCCGGTAGCGGCCCTGCTCGAGAAGCCCGTAGCCCAGCCACTGGGTGTAATGGTTGGGAGTCCAGGCGGTGCGGTCGCGCCCCGACGCGATCTCGTTCTGCGACACCACTTCATCCCACATCCCCAGGGCGACGAAGATGTGGGTGGTCATGTGCTGCGCATGCGCGGCGTCCGGCGCGATCTTGGAGTACGCGCGGGCGGCGGGCAGGCCCAGGCGCGCATGGATCGGGTCGTCGTAGCAGTGGATGAGTAGATGAGCGGCGCCCGGGTGGTTCGGGTTGTCCCGGAATACCGGCTCCAGGATCGCGGCGGCCCGCAAGTAGGTCGTCGTGTCCCGCACTCCCTGATTCAGGCCCACGAGCGAGAGCGCGTAGAAGACCTTGGCCTCGCGGTCGGCGGGGAAGCGCTTCATGACGCGCTCCATGGCGAGCGAGTAAGCGCTGTCCCGTTCGGCCTTCGAGCCGTCGCCATAAAGGGTTTCGACGGCGTCGAGATACCCTCTCTCCCGGGGCGTGGGCGCCCTGGCCCGCCGGGCGGCGGGCGTGGGGCCGAGGCGCTGGAGCGCTGCGCGGGCGGCGTTCCGGTCCTGCTCGTTCCAGACCGGATGCGTGTAGGTCAGCGCCTCACCCCAATAGGCCAGCGCGAACCCGGGGTCGATGCGCTGCGCCTCGCGGAAGGCCTGCGCCGCGTCCTGGTACTCGAAGCTGTGCAATAGCAGCACGCCGCGGATGAACGGCGCCTGAGCCGCGGGGACTCCCGAGTTTGGGAAGGTGATCGTCCCGAGCCCCGGCGTCTGAGCGGAGAGCGAGGCGCCGGTGAGGAAGCACGCGAGCGCCGCCCATACGGAGGCCACCTCTACTTCTCCTCGCTCGATTGAAGGATCGCCGCGGTAACCTCGGGATAGATGCCTATTGCGTGGCTGCGATAGTTGAGGGAGAACTGTGTCGTCGGAGTGTTGATCTGGATCGCCCGAGACTTCTCGTTGGGCATGTGGCAGTCGATACAACGTGTGATCATTCGCGCCCCGATCCTCGCGGCCATCTTGTGTTTGATAACGTGATGACACCCAAGGCACTTCCCGGCAAGCCGAGTTAGGTCTCGTTGCGGCCGATGGACATCGTGGCACGTCGAACACGACATGGTCGCGCTGGAGCGAAAGCACTTGCTGCTCTTCAACAGCCCGACCTGGTTGCCATGAACGTCCGGCACCGGCCGGCTTGCGTCCGAGGGAGGCAGGAAAAAGTCATCGAGGCTCTCGCCGGGCCGGTATGAAAATTCGGGCTTCAGGGGCTCCCGAGGGCCGGAATGGCACAGGCCGCAATTGTCCAGCTTCCGCGCTCTCGAGAAGCGTCCCGGATTGAGAATGTACCTTCCGTCGGTTTCCCCCGGATGGGATGAGTGATACCTGACGTGTTGGCGCCCGTCACCGTGACATTTTTCACAGGAAATGCCCAGCACATAATCCCGGGAGTACCGCACGGCGCCGCGATCGACCACGACCGTAAACGACGTACTGTGACACTCCAGGCAGCGCGCGACGACGAGCCGTCCAAAGTCGATCTGCCCGTCCGCATAGCCGGGGCTGTTTATCCACTGCTCGATGCCCGTGAGATACGACACCGGCAGCTCGAACAAGAGCCCGCCTCTCCAGTAGAGATAGGACTGCCCTCGTCTCCCCGACCCGACGACGAAATCGATCCGCTCCGTTCGTCTCGTCCCATGTGCCGTGTCGACGCCGGTCTCGTAGAAAACACCATTGCGCTGCTCCATGGAGAAGTACACGCCTCGAGCACCGGTGCGGAGCAGGTTGTGCCCCTCCGCAAAGCGTGCTTTGATGGTGCGAGAAGTCGCCTCGGCGGAGGTCAGGAAGTGAGCCGTCTGAACGAAAGTCGCGACGATCTTCTGGTGGCATGCCCGGCACGCGCTCGGCTCTAACCCCAACGGGAGGGCTGTGGGATCAGACGTTGCACCCTGCCACGCGACGGCCGGGACCAGTATGCCGAGTAGAAGAGCCGGCGTCCTCACGGAATGCAAGCTGCGGGCCCGCTCCGCCTGCCGCAACGGTAGGCTCGAGCATGGCGCCTTTAGCAGAGCCGGCCGCAGCAGCGTAGCTTCCAGACAGGGGTTGGTCGGATCACTGAGAGAAGTTTTATGAGGGACTGAAGTCCCAACTCGGCTGGGAGGCGTCCTTAAGGACGCTGGTTCGCCGCTCGGGTCCGTGCGATGCGTCCTTTAGGACGCCCCAGCGGCGAGCAGGGACTTCAGTCCCTCATAACAAATAACGGCAACTCTGTGTCGGTCGAGTCATTTATTTCAGCATCCTTCTCAGAAGCCAAACGTGTGTGCCAGAACAGCAGGCAGACAATGCGGCATGCTTAGCAGCGTGCCGAAGGACCACCTGAAGAGTCCCCGGCGTGGATTGATTGGACGCCCTGAAGGGCGCCCTCGGCCCGCGTGCGTCCTGAAGGACGCTGGTGCGCCGCCGTCCTTTAGGACGGACCCGCAGCCGAGGACGGGCCTCAGCCCGTGCCATCACCGTCCAAGCGCCCCAGCGACCTTTCTCGCTATCCTGTTGAAGGTCCAAGCGACGTCGCTCGAAAGGGAACGCGGACGATGACAGACGCTC
>DATDFP010000280.1:0-7635 GCA_036522535.1 Gemmatimonadales bacterium | reverse complement strand
GTTACGCGGGTCAATTACCTCACGGGCGACACCGCCAGCAACGGCGTGGGCGTGTACCCTCAGGCCGTTGCGATCGTCCGCGGTCGGGTCTTCGTCGCGAACGGGAATCTCGTGGGGTCCGTGTCGGCGGGTCCGAGCTGGCTATCATCTTTCCCTTGTTGTGGGACCGTCTCCCCGGTCGACTCGGTTCCGCTCACAGGTGCGAACGCCCGCGTGCTCGTCGTCGGCGACGACAGCCTGCTGTATGTGCTGGAAGCCGGGCACCCCGGGCGGAGCGACGGCAAGCTGTCGGTGGTCGACCCCGTGGCCCGCACGGAGCTCGCGGTTATCAATGGGCTCGGTGAGTCGCCCCGGGCGGCCGCGTTTCATCCTTCGGGCCGAATCCTCGTCGCCGCCGGCGACGAAATCCTGGAAGTGAGTGCGCTGAGCCGTTCAGTCACGCGGGGGCCGGGGCATGGGGTCAACCCGGGGCTAGGTGTGGGACCCGCGCTCGCCGTCGACTTGCGAGGCCGGGTATATGCCGCCTGGTCCTGTCAACCACCCGAATTTTCCGCTGTAGGCTTCTACCTCAACGTCCTCTCCCCGCCGCCGGACTACGCGGTGATCAGGAAAATCACCGGGAGCGCCTGTCCGTTGGCGGTCGCGCTCGCGGTCGTGCCCTAGTGCCGTGGCCCCGTTACCTTTGACTGTATGGCGCTCGTCACCACGCCCGCGGTCGTGCTCCGGACCTACCGTTACAGCGAGACCTCCAAGGTCGTGCGGCTCGCGACGCGCGAGCTCGGCGTCCAGAGCGCCATCGCCAAAGGCGCGCTGCGGCCCAAGAGCCGGTTCGGCGCGGGCCTCGAGTTGTTGAGCGAGGGTTCGGCGCAGCTCTACTTCCGCGAGACTCGTGAGCTGCACACACTCGCAGCCTTCGATCTCGTCAATCTCCGGCGCCAGTTGGCGGCGGACGTCGGCCGGTTCGCGGGCGCTGCGGCCCTGGCCGAGGTGATGCTCAAGATGGCGCCTCCCGCGCCCCTCCCCGCTGCGTACGACACGCTGACTGCGGCGCTCGATCTCCTCGGGTGGGTGGCTCCCGAAGCGGTGGAGGCCGCGGCAATCCGCGGCCTGTGGGTCCTGCTCGCCGCTCTGGGCTTCGAGCCGTCACTCCAGGTTTGCGTCCGGGATGGTGCCCAGATCCAGCCCGACGGGGGAGTCGCTTTCAGCGTCGCCGAAGGCGGTGCGTTTTGCGCGCGCTGCGCGCCCGGAGAGCGCCCCACGCGCCTCCCGCCCGAGGCGTACGCGGACCTCGTCGCCCTGAACGATCTCCGGGCCGAGCTGCCCCGGCTCGACGCGCCGCACGCCGCGGCGCACCGCCGCCTCGTGGCTCGCTTCCTTCGCCACCACTTCGGCGAGGCCGGAGCCCTCTCCGCCCTCGATTTTTGGGAGCGTCACCCGTGGGTGTCTCCCGCTCGGGTCCCGTCCGCCGCTTCGTAATCGGCACCGCCGGTCACATCGACCACGGCAAGACGGCGCTCGTGAAGGCCCTCACCGGGGTCGATACCGATCGCTGGGAGGAGGAGAAGCGCCGGGGGATCACGATCGACCTTGGCTTCGCTCCGCTCCCGCTGGGCGACGAGGTTCAGGCGAGCGTGGTGGACGTCCCGGGCCACGAAGGCTTCGTGCGCAACATGCTCGCCGGCGCGACGGGGATCGACGTCGCGCTGCTCGTGATCGCGGCCGACGAAGCGATCATGCCCCAGACCGAAGAGCACCTCGCGATCGTGGAGCTGCTCGGCGTGCGGCGTGGGATTCCCGTGATCACCAAGCGGGACCTCGTCGACCCCGACTGGCTCGAGCTGGTGCAGAGCGAGGTCACCGAGCGGCTCCGGGGAAGCCGGGTTCACTGGGGGCCTCCCGTTGCCACGTCCGCGGTGACGCGGGAAGGACTCGATGAGCTCCAGGCCGCCCTGCGCCTGGTCGCGCAGGACCTGATAGAGCGGCCTGCCGACGACCTCTTCCGGCTGCCGATCGACCGCGTGTTCGCGCTGGCCGGGGCGGGGACCGTCGTCACCGGATCGACGTGGACCGGCACAGTCGCGGTGGGCGGCACGGTTCGGCTGCTGCCGCTGGACCGCGAGGCGCGAGTGCGCTCGATCGAGGTGCACGGACAGACGGCGGACCGCGCGGTGCCCGGCCGGCGGACCGCAGTTGCATTGGTCGGCGTGGATAAGCACGAGCTCGAGCGCGGACATGTCGCCGTCACGGGACCCGGTTGGCGCGCCACGACCATGCTCGACGCCGCCGTGGAGCTCCTCCCCGCGGCCAGAAGGCCGATCGCTTCCCGTACGCGCGTTCGTGTTCACCTCGGCACCGCGGAAGTCCTGGCACGCGTGGTCCAGGTCCGCTCCATCGGTCCGGGAGAAACGGGTCTCGCGAGACTCGTGCTGGAGAGTCCGCTGGTGGCGCGTGGCGGCGACCGCTTCGTGCTGCGCTCTTTCTCGCCGGTGACCACGATCGGCGGCGGCGTGGTGGTCGATCCCTTCCCGGCGCTGCGTCCGCGGCTGCGCCAGCGCCGGCTCGCGGCGGACCAGACGCCCGCAGAGCGGCTGCGGGCATTCGCTCAGGAAACGGGCCTCGCGGGGCTGGCGGTGGAGAGCCTCGCCGTGCGGCTCGGGCTGCCTCCCGAGCGGGTGAGCGCGGTCATCGCGGAAGCGGGGGCCGATCTCGCGACCGTCGGCGAGACGGTCGTGGATCGCACGGTGCTGGCAGGCGAGGCGAAGCGACTGGTGGAGGTGCTGCGTCGCTACCACCAGGCCCATCCGCTCGACCCAGGCATGTCGCTGCAGGCGCTCCGGGCGGCGGTGGCGGGGCCGGCGCCGCCCGCACCCGTTCTGGACGCTATCCTCGAGCTCGGCGCCCGCGAGCGGAGGTTCGAGGTCGCGGGCAGCGTCGTCCGACTCCCCGGCTGGCGCCCCGCGCTGGACGTGCGCACGAGCGACGTCACGGCGAATGTGGCACGCCGGCTGGCGGAGGCGCGCTGGCAGGTCCCGACCGTCCTCGAGCTGGAGCGAGAATTCCCCGGCGCCCCGGTCCGCCCGGTCTTGTCCCACCTTGCCCGCGAGGGCGTCGTCGAAGCGATGGATCAGGAGCGCTACGCGGCGAAGCGGGCCCTGGAAGAGTTTCGCACCGCGCTCGAGTCCGCCCTGGCCGAGCTGGGGGGCGCTACCCCGGCGGAGCTCCGGGATCGCTTCGGCTTGACGCGCAAGTACTTGATTCCTTTGCTCGAATGGGCCGACCGCCGGAGCATCACGCGGCGTGACGGCGACCGCCGAGTGCTCGTCCGGTTGACAGCAGGGAAAGGCGGTCCGTAGTTTTGGGTCGAGCGCCCTCGGTCGAGAGTTTCACCCGCCACTAAGGAGAGCAGTCTAAGGTCCTTTTCTCGTTCGCAGAGGAGCCGTCGATGAAGGGGTACGCCTGGGCGGTTTTGGGGCTCGGGCTCTGGGCGGCGGGGTTGGGGGGAGGGGGAAGGGGGGATGCATGGCAGTCGGCATGGGGGCAGGACCCCCAACCCGCGGTTGAGCTGAAACAGAACTACCCGAACCCGTTCAACCCGGCGACCACGATCCCGTTCTCGTTGAGCGGGGATCTGTTTGCCAGTGGTCACCGGCCGGTGGTGTCGCTGAAGATCTACAACGTGCTGGCGCAGCTCGTTGCGGTGCCCATTCTGCAAGGCACGGGCGAGGTGGTCGACAACCTCGAGTTGAGCTGCTCGAGCGCTGTGGGCTGCATCTATAGCGCGTACTGGGACGGGAACGTCCGGAACACCGGCCAGGCGGCGGCGTCGGGCGTTTACATCTATCAGCTGGTTGTGGACGGAAAACGGTTCACGAGGAAAATGGTGGTGATGAAATAGGGCTATGAGAGGCGGTGGAGGGCGGTGAAGGGCGGTCGGGCACGTGCGCTCGGCTGCCCTTTCGTTATCCTTACGCTCATTCTGACGCGAACTCCTGTCGTATCGGCATCCTTCGATGGGCATGGAGGTTGCGAACCAAATCGGTACTATGATCAGACCAGAACGTTTGACCGTGAAGGCCGCCGAGGCCTTGCAGCAGGGCGGCGCGCTCGCCCGCGCCAGGGGCAACCCCGTCATCAACGACGCTCATCTCTTCTCCGCCCTGCTTGCGCAGGAGGACGGGATCGTCGTCCCACTGCTCCAGAAGGTCGGACTCAACGTCACCCAGCTCAGAGCCGAGACGGAGCGGGAGCTCGATCGATTCCCCAAGCAGTCGGGTGCGGCCGCCGAGCCGACCCTGTCCCGCGAGATCTCCCAGGCGCTGGACCGCGCCGAAGAGGAGGCCAAGGCTCTGGGCGACGCGTACGTCTCGACCGAGCACGTGCTCCTGGCCCTGGCCGACCAGAAGGGCGCGACCGCGCGGCAGCTCCTGTCCGCCGCCGGCGTGGGCAAGAGCGACCTGCTGGCGGCGCTCCAAGCCGTGCGGGGCTCGCACCGTGTCACCGATCAGGAGCCGGAGCAGAAGTACCAGGCCCTGGAGCGGTTCACGCGCGACCTCACCGACCAGGCGCGCAAGGGCAAGCTCGACCCGGTGATCGGCCGGGACGAAGAGATCCGGCGTGTGATGCAGGTGCTGTCGCGGCGGACCAAGAACAACCCGGTCCTGATCGGCGACCCCGGGGTCGGGAAGACCGCGATCGTCGAAGGCCTCGCCCAGCGGATCGTCAACGGCGACGTCCCCGATTCACTCAAGCACAAGCACCTGGTCGCGCTCGACCTGGGCGCCCTGATCGCCGGCACCAAGTACCGCGGCGAATTCGAGGAGCGGCTGAAGGCGGTGCTCAAGGAGATCACGAGCGCCGAGGGGAAGTACATCGTCTTCATCGACGAGCTACACACCCTGGTCGGCGCGGGGAGCGCGGAAGGGGCAGTGGACGCGTCCAACATGTTGAAGCCCGCCCTGGCGCGCGGGGAGCTGCATGTCGTGGGCGCAACGACGCTCGACGAGTACCGCAAGTACGTCGAGAAGGACGCGGCGCTGGAGCGGCGCTTCCAACCGGTCTACGTCGGCGAGCCGTCCGTCGAGGACACCATCGCGATCCTGCGTGGTTTGAAGGAGCGCTACGAGGTGCACCACGGCGTCCGCATCACGGACAACGCTCTCGTCGCCGCCGCGACGCTCTCGCACCGCTACATCGGGGATCGGTTCCTCCCCGACAAGGCGATCGACCTCGTGGACGAAGCGGCGAGCCGGCTGCGCATCGAGATCGACTCGTTGCCGCAGGAGATCGATGAGGTCGAGCGCAAGATCGTGCAGCACGAGATCGAGCTGACCGCGCTCGCGAAGGAGAAGGACAAGCCGTCGCAGGAGCGGCGCGAGCGGGTCGAGGAGGAGCTGCGCGAGCTGCGCGAGCGGTCGCAGACCATGAAGGCCCAATGGCAGGCCGAGAAGGACACGATCGCGCGCCTGCGGGGAAAGAAGGCCGAGCTCGAGCAGTTGCGCACCGAGGCGGACCAGGCGACGCGCCGGGGCGACCTGCAGAAGGCGGCCGAGATCACTTACGGTAAGATCCCGGCGCTCGAGCAGGAGATCGCCGGCATCGAGCAGCGGCTCGCCGAGATCCAGAAGAAGGGGAAGTACCTGAAGGAAGAAGTGGACGCCGAGGACATCGCCGAGATCGTCGCGAAGTGGACCGGCATCCCGGTGACCAAGATGCTCGAGTCGGAGCGCGAGCGGGTCACCCGGCTCGAGGCGGAGCTGGGCCGGCGCGTGATCGGGCAGCCCGAGGCGCTGGCGGCGGTGTCGAACGCGGTGCGTCGCGCCCGGGCGGGGCTCCAGGACCCGAACCGTCCGACCGGCTCGTTCATCTTCCTCGGCCCCACGGGGGTCGGGAAGACGGAGACGGCGCGCGCGCTCGCCGAGTTCCTGTTCGACGACGAGCGCGCGATGGTGCGCCTCGACATGTCGGAGTACATGGAGAAGCACGCCGTGGCGCGGATGATCGGCGCGCCCCCGGGCTACGTCGGCTACGAGGAGGGCGGCCAGCTCACCGAGGCGGTGCGGCGCCGCCCGTACGCCGTGGTCCTGTTCGACGAGATCGAGAAGGCGCACCCGGACGTCTTCAACGTACTGCTCCAGATCCTGGACGACGGGCGTCTCACCGATTCCCAGGGGCGCACCGTGGACTTCAGGAACACCGTCCTCATCATGACGTCGAACATCGGATCGCAGTACATCCTGGAGCACGGCACGAGCAACTGGGAGCAGGTGGAAACGAAGGTGCTCGAGCTGTTGCGCCAGACGTTCAAGCCGGAGTTCCTGAACCGGGTGGACGACGTGATCATCTTCCGCCCGCTCGGCGCGGAGGACATCGAGCGGATCGTGGACCTGCAGCTCGCCCGGGTCGAGAAGCTGCTCGCCGAGCGCAAGCTGACGCTCGAGGTGACCCCCGCCGCGAAACAGCTCATTGTGAGCGATGGGTACGACCCGGTGTACGGCGCCCGGCCGCTGAAGCGCGCGATCCAGCGCCTGCTGCAGAATCCGCTCGCGCTGGCGGTCCTGGAAGGCGAGTATCAAGAGGGCGAGCGGGTGCGGGTGGACCGCGCCAAAGACGGCAACTCCTTCACCTTCCAGCGCGTGTCGCCGGCTGCCCCGCAGCCCGCGCGTGCCTGAGCCCGGGAAACGGGAAACGGGAAACGGGACACGGCGCTCCGTCCCCGTGTCCGCCGCGGACCAGGCCGGAATGGCGGCCGCACTCGATCAGGCGCGGCTCGCCGCCGCGGCCGATGAGGTCCCGGTCGGTGCGGCGGTGGTGCGTGGGGAGACGGTGGTCGCCCGGGCCCACAACGAGACCGTCGCGCGACGCGATCCCACTGCGCACGCCGAGCTGCTCGCCATCCGGCAGGCTCTCACGGCGCTCGGCACCGACCGTCTCGACGACTGCACCCTCTACGTCACGCTCGAGCCGTGCGCGCAGTGCGCCGGGGCGATCGTGCTCGCCAAGGTGGCCCGGCTGGTGTTCGGGGCGTATGACCCCAAGGCCGGGATGGCCGGGAGCGTCGGGGATCTGCTGCGCCATCCTTCGCTCAATCATCGGGCGGAGGTGATCGGGGGCGTCGAGGCCGAGGCCTGCGGAGAGCTCCTGCGAGACTATTTCAGGGCGAAGCGGGCGGAGTGAGCACGCCCATCCGTGATTTCCCGGGCTGATAGCCCGGGCTCGGCGTGATGTGGGCCCTTACAGGGCGCACCGGCGGCCGAGCGTGCCCTTTCAGGGCGCGGCGTGGGCGCACTACGTCAGACGATGCAGCTTGAGTCCCGGGATGCGGTCGAAGTGACGCGGATTCCCTGTGACAACCTCATCACCCCGGGACAATGCCGTGGACGCGATGAGGAGATCGGACGTCGGAATCCTCCGGCCGCCCGAGCTCAGCCGGGCATCGATCTCGCCGAACACGCGTGCAATCGTGAGGGTGATGGGGAGGACTGGGATCGCCCCCAATACGGCCTCGACGAACTCCTCGCGGCTCGCTCGTCTCGATGGTGTGTCGGCACGCCAGCACCCGTGAAACAGCTCTGCCGCACTCATGACCGAGAGACCTAGCTCGAGGTCGCCCCACCGGTCCATCAACTCGGCGATGAG
>DATDFP010000279.1:0-4286 GCA_036522535.1 Gemmatimonadales bacterium | reverse complement strand
CCTCGTCCAGCCGCCACAGGGCGAAAAGGTAGGTGACCGCGACAGGTAGGTCGTTATACGCGACGCCGCCGTGGGCGAGCACATCGGGCAGAAACGCAACCAGCGTGGCCGCGAGCAGGCCAGCGCCATCACCGTAGTGCTCGCGCGTGAACGCGAACGCGAGCCCGGCGAGCAGGAGCGCACACATGACGGCCGGCAAGCGACCGAGGAATGCAATACGCTCTGGATCGTTCCCGCTGCTTGAGAAGAAGAGCGCTGCGTACCGATAGCGGTAGCGAAAGTCCCCACGCCGCCCTGCGAGCTCGACCGCGCCGGTTTCGTCCGGGTACTTCGCGCCCGCCAGATAGGGCAACAGACCATACAGGTACTGCGTGACCGGAGGGTGCTCCGGCGCGAGGTTCCAGGCGCCCGTCTCGTAGCCACGCGCCCCACCCGCGATCATGGTGATCTCATCGAAGGTGGTCGAGGTGCGCCTCATGGCGAGCACGATGGCTCCGCCGCTGACCACCAAAATCAGGCAGAGCAGCATACGCGGGGACCGCCACCAGCGCCGCACCGTGGACGCCGAGGCCGGCGTGTCTGGTTCCCGCTGTGCGGGCAGCTCGAACTCCACGCTCATGGCAGCGCTCCTGTTGAGGGAGGGCGCCCCCGTTTGCGAACACCAGTGCCGGCGCAAGGGTTTGTCAAGGGGCCCGCACCCACGCGGTCAGCGACTCCGCCACGACCGAATCTCCCCGCGTGCGGGCCGTGTTGGCCTGATTCCGCAGACTGGTCGCGCACAGCTCGCGGCACAGCTCCTCGGCCTGCCGGAGCAGCGAGTCGGCCGTGCCGGGCCGGCCGAGCGTGAACGCCGCGTCCGCCGCGCCGATCAAGAGGCGAGAGTCCCGCGGATATATGGAGAACGCGAGGCGGTAGTACGCGAGGGCGCGCTCCGGCTGTCGTACTCCCTGTAGGATCTGCGCTGCGTACTGCGGCCCGCGATACGAGCGGGGGGAGTCCTCGAGGATGCTGAGCGTCACCGTATTGTCGTTGCGCCACACGGGCACGCGCAGCGCCGTGCGTAGGGCACCGGAGGCGGCCAGCACTCCGAGCACGAGCCAAAGCCGGCGCGGCGCAACCCGTGCCAACCAGGTCGCGAGCGCGATGACGAGTCCCGCCGACGGCAGGTACAACGCCCGCTCGGCGATCAGGACTCCGACCGGAACGACGAGGTTCGCCACTGGCAAGAGGGCTATCGCGATCCACCCGAGCGCAAACGCTTCGAGCATGCGGGCGCGACGCCAGGCCCAGGTCAGAAGCGTCGCCCACGCCACCAGGCACGCCAGGCCGAGCAGTAGCCGGCCATCGGCGAGCGACGTGACGAGCGTTCGTTCCGCCGGAGCGTAGTCCGCCCGCAGTGTGAGGGGAAACACGAGCAACCGCGCCACGTCCGTGAAGGCGGCGACCGCCGTCAGGCGGATCGGCACCGATCTCGCGCCATCGAACACCGGGGCCAGCTCGAGAAACCCGGTGGAGTGCCGCAGGACGGCGGCCCGTAGGGCGACGTAGGCCGCGCCGAGCAGAGCCCAGGAGATGGCGAACGCGAGCGCTCCGCGCCGGCCCGGGCGCGCAAGCCCCGTGAGCCAGCCCCAGATGACGAGAGCCGGGACGACCACCGCGTTCTCTTTACTCAGCATACCGAGCGCGAGCGCAGCCGCGCTCCAGCCGACGCTTCCCCGGGCCAGTGCGGCGTAGACCGCGAGCATCGAAAACAGCGCCGCCATCAGCTCGGCGCGGCCCGCCACGTTTGCCACCGCCTCGACGTGCACGGGATGGACCGCGAACAGCAAACCGGCGACCAGCGCGCTCCGCTCGCCGGACCAGCGCCGCGCGAGCGCGGCCACGCCGACGCTCGCCCCGGCGTGCCAGAGGAGATTGACGAGGTGGAACCACGCGGGGCCGTCGAGCAGGGCATCGAGCGCGTAGGTGGCGACCGCTAGCGGCCGGTACAGCTGACCGCCGAAGGAGGCCGGCCAGTAGGGGTGCACGAAGGCACGCCAAACGCCCGAGGGCGCCTGGACCAGGGGGTTGAGCGCTACAATCGGGCCGTCGTCGAGGGCGAAGCGGTTCCAGAGAGCGCCGATGTAAACCACGACGGCGCAAACCGCCACGGCGAGATAGAGTCTCGCATCGCGCGTGACCTTCACGGGGGGCGAAGCCTCCGCGCATGCGATGCGCAAACCGGGCATTACACTCGCTGGAGACGAGCCCAATGGTCCCTGCGTCACTGGGCCTCGAGTGCCCGAGCGCGAGCGAGCAGCGAGTCGGCCGGGTCTAAGTAGCCGTGGTCCCGGGCGGTGGCGGCCTCCGTTCGGTAGTACCCCAAGCAACGGTGGCACAGACGCTCCAGACCGGCGAGCAAGGAATCCGCCACCACGGGTTCGCCCGCTGCAAAAGCGGCTACCGCGCCGGTGATGTAGATCGTGGGATCATTCGGCCAGAGGCCGCCGGCAATCCGCGTCGCATCGAGCGCTCTGGCCGGGTCGTGGTGGTCAAGGTACACGGCGGTCATGCGCTTCGGCCCGACGTAGGATCGCGGCGAGTCCTCCAGAATGCTGAGCGTGACGCTGGCGTCGTCGCGCCACACCGGAACGCGCAGCGCCGTCCGGATGGCGCCTATGAGGACGAGCGCGGCTGCCACCGGTGCAACGCCACGCTGCGGAAGCCCCGCGACCCACGCTCCGATAGTCAAGGCGAATCCAGCGGACGGCAAGTAAAACGTGCGCTCCGCAATGAGAAACCCGACTGGAAAGATGAGATTGGCCACCGGTAGGAATGCGGCCGCAATCCAGCCGAGTCCGTACGCCTCTACCTTGCGCCCCCTGCGCCACGCCACGGTGAGGAGCGCTCCCCAAAGGAGAAGGCACGCCAGCCCAGTGGCGAGCCTCAAGTCGAAAAGAGACGTGACGACCGTTCTCTCGGCCGGGGAGTAATCTACGCGGAGCGTACGCGGAAAGGCGAGCAGCCGTGTGACGTCCGCGAGCGCAGCAATCGCAGTAAGGCGAACGACACCGGGAGGCGAGCCGAGAAAGATCGGTGCCACGTTCGAGAATCCCGCATACGGGCGCAACACGACCCAACGGATCCCGGCGTAGAGCACGCCGACCACGAGCCAGCTCGCGACAAAGGACAGCCTCCGGGACCTCGCCGGCCGCGCGAGCCCCACGATCCAGCCCCAAACGACGAGGGCGGGCAGCGTCGCGGCGTTCTCCTTGCAGAGCAGGCTCATAGCCCACGCGGCGGCCGACCAGACGACGCTCTGGCGCACCAGGGCCGCGTACACGCCGAGCAACACGAAAGCCCCCGCCATGAGCTCCGCACGACCGACGACGTTCGCGACGGCCTCGACATGCACGGGGTGCACGGCGAAAACCAGCCCGGCGACGAGGCCCGCTCGCTCGTCCCCGAGCCGCCGCGCGAGCACCGCGACCGTCACGGACGCCGCAGCGTGCCAGAGGACGGTGACGAGGTGGTACCAGAGCGCGCCGTCCACCAGGCGGTCGAGCGCCCAGCCAGCGACCGGGAGCGGACGGTACATCGCGCCGCCCAGGTCTGGTGACCAGTATGGCGAGAGGAAGGCCCTCCACACGCCGGAGGCAGCGCCGACGATCGGGTTCCCGACGATCAGCGGCACGTCATCCATCGCGAAGCGATTCGCCAGGGCGCCGAGGTACACCGCCACGGCAACCGCCGCAACCACCAGGAGCGGTCGTCGCTGGAATGCGCTGATCATTGCATCGCGGGTGAGCTTCACGAGCGGCCGAGCCTCCGCGCGTGGGCAACGAGCGAGTCCGCGGAGCTCGAATCGCCGCGCCACCGGGCGAACCACGCCTGGTTGTAGTAATAGGTGGCGCAACGCTCGCAGGCTCCGTCCGCCTTGGTGACGAGCGAGTCGGCCAGGTGCGTTCGGCCCAGCGCGTAGGCGGCGTGCGCGGCCGCGATGTACACGCGGGCATCGGAGGGGTAGATACGGCTCGAGATTCCAAAGGACTCGATCGCCTTCGCGAAATTGCCTTGCCGCAGGTACTGCCACCCCAGGTTCTGCCAGGCGAAGTAGGAGCGGGGCGCGTCTCTGATCAGCGCGAGCGCCGCGGCGTGCTCATCCCGCCAGGCGGGAACGCGCAGCGCGGTGCGGAGACCGCCAACCACGAAGACGAGCGCCGCCACGGCTGCGAGCCGCCGGGGCGCGAGGCCCTGGAGCGCGGCGCCGAGCGCGATGGCGAGGCCGGCGGACGGCAGGTAGAGGG
>DATDFP010000278.1:0-2049 GCA_036522535.1 Gemmatimonadales bacterium | reverse complement strand
CTTCGGCCTGCTGCGCGAGCTCCAGCGCGCGGCGCCGGGCGTAGTCGAGCCCCCCCGCCTCGTCCACCAGCTTGATGACCTCCGCCACCATGTCTTCCCCGGGATCGGGCGTTGCCATCAGGCGGACCACGAGCCGCCGCTCCCGGGGCGGCAACGTCGCCAGCGCCGCGATCAGCGGCAGGGTGGCCTTGTGCTCCTTCAGATCGAGCCGGGACGGCTTCCCGGTGACCGCCTCCGGCTGGGTGTAGTCGAGCAGGTCGTCGGTGATCTGAAACGCCATGCCCAACAGCATCCCGAAGCGCGCAAGGGCCTCGCGGTAGGCGGGGGAGGCCCGCAGGGCCCCCACCTCGCACGCCCCGGAGAGGAGCGAGGCGGTCTTGGCGCGGATGAGCTGATCGTACGCAGCCTCGGTGTAGGACAGCGTGTCGTGCGCCTCGAGCTGCCGCATCTCGCCGATCGTCATCTCGTTGGTGACGCGCGCGAACACGCGCAGCGGCTCGAGGTCGCCGAGGCCGACCAGCTCGATGATGGCGCGAGAGTAGAGGTAGTCGCCCATGATCACCGCCACCTGATGCGAGAACAGGGCGTTGATCGTGGGCATGCCGCGGCGCAGCGCCGAGTGGTCCACCGAATCGTCGTGCACCAGCGTGGCGAGGTGGATCAGCTCCACCACCGCCGCGAGCGTGACGGCCCGGGGCTCGGTCCCGCCGGCAGCCTGGTGGCTGAGCAGCAGCAGCGTCGGGCGAAACAGCTTCCCCTTCATGCGCAGCAGGTGCTCGTTGACCTCGGCGATGATGGGGAAGTCGGCGGTGATGATCCGGCGCAGCTCAGCGACGACGCGCTCGAGCTCCTCCGCCACGGGCCGCTGGATGTCCCGCAGCGAAACGGGCGCGACCTGCTGGCTCACGTCACTTGGCCCTGGCCAGCGCCCGGGCGCGCTCGCCGACGTCCTTAAAGCGGATGTCCACGGCGAAGACGCGCCCGTACAGGGCCCGCGCCTCCACTTTCTTGTCCTGCTCCTCGAGGGCGCGGCCGAGCCAGTAGAGGATCCCGAGCCGGCCCTCGTCCCCCGGCCCGGGCAGCTCGAGCGCGCGGCGCAGGATCGACTCCGCGACGACGTACGCCTTCTTCTCGAAGAAGCACGCCCCGAGCGCCTCGGAGGTCTTCAGCTTGCCCTCGGGAGCCCGCAGCGCTTTCTGGAACTCCGCGATGGCCTCATCCAGCAGGCCCATCTCCTTGAAGGCGACGCCGAGGTCGTAGTGCGACTCGAAGTCGGCCTCGTCGATGTTCTCGTCGATCCCCTGCCTGAAGCGCGCCAGCATCTCATGGAAGTCACGCTCCTCGTCCCCGGACGGCTCTTCGTCCGCCACCTTCATGCGCGTGTCACGCACCGCGTCCGGCTCTTCGAGCATCATCGCGGCGAGATCGACGAACTCGCCCTCCCCGGCCGCGTCGTCACGCACCTTCATCCTGGCATCCCTGGGGGCGACCCTGCCCCCCTTGTCGTCCGTTTTCGCCGTCGGCTTGGACTCGGGCGGCGCGGGTGCGACCGGCGCGAACATCGCCAGCGCCGCCTTCGCCCGCCGGTTCGTCGGGTCGTGTTCGGTGATGCGCTGGTAGACGGCGCGCGCCTTCTCCGGAAGGTCCTGGCGCAGCAGCGCGTCCGCAAGCTCGAGATAGGCGTCGATGAGCCTTCCCTTATCGCCGGACTTGAATGCAAACTCCACCTGCTTCTGGCGGTGCCGCACGCTGTTCGGATCGAGGCGCAGGATCTCGTCCACCAGGGCGTGGGCCCGCGCGAGCTCCCCAAGGCTCTCGAAGCCCATCGTGGCATGGTCGAGCTCTTCGATGCCGCGCGCGCGATCCCCCGCCTCGATCAGCGCCTCCCCGAGCGCCTGGTGCGCCTCGGCGTCATCGGGGTTGTCCGCCACGCGCGCCTCCAGGTCCTCGATGCCCGGCGCCGCCGACGGCGTCGCGTCGATGTCGGCGAAGCCCAGCGTGTCGGGCGCGCCGATGTCATCGACCTCGGTCGTTCGCGCGTCAGCGAAC
>DATDFP010000277.1:0-4658 GCA_036522535.1 Gemmatimonadales bacterium | reverse complement strand
GTATCGCGAAGGATCTCGGGGCCGTAAGGCTGGCGGACCTTTGGGTGAGGACGGGATGCGAGATGCGGGATGGGGGATGGGCGGTCTCGCATCCCGCCTCCCGCATCCCGCATCCCGCACCATGACGCACACCTCGTTCACAGTTGGCCGCTTGCAGTGCCACGCCCTCGAAGGCGGCGTGCAGCGTCTGGACGGCGGCGCGATGTTCGGCGTCGTGCCCAGGCCGTTGTGGGAGCGGCGCATCGTCCCGGACGAGCGCAACCGGATCCCGCTCGCGCTGCGGTGCTTGCTGGTCGAGCACGACGACGGTCCGGTGCTGATCGATACCGGACTCGGCAACAAGGAGACGGCGAAGTTCAAGGACATCTACGGCGTCGAAAACGAAGGGCGTTCAGGCCGCACGCGCCTCGAGGATGCGCTCGCCGAGTGCGGGCTCAGGCCCGAAGACGTCCGCTGGGTGATCAACACCCACCTTCACTTCGACCACGCCGGAGGGAACACGTTCCGCGACCCGGACGGGGGCGTCGCCCTGAGCTTTCCCCGGGCGCGCTACGTGGTTCAGAAGGGCGAGCTCGATTTCGCCAGCCACACCAACGAGCGCACCGCGGCGAGTTACCTGGCGCCCAATTTCGCGACGGTGCCGTTCACGCTGCTCGATGGCGAAGCCGAAGTGCTCCCGGGCGTCCGCTGCGTGCCGACACCAGGCCACGTCCCGTATCACCAGTCCGTCTTCGTCGAGAGCGAGGGGGAGCGGGCGTGCTTCCTCGCGGACGTGGTACCGACCAGCGCGCACCTGCCGCTTCCCTGGATCATGGCCTACGACCTGGAGCCGCTCGTCACCATGGAATCGAAGCGCCGGTTGTACGCGCGAGCGGAAGTCGAGGGGTGGCTCCTGCTCTTCGAGCACGATCCGGCGGTGGTGGGAGGCCGGTTGGGAAGGGACGGCAAGGGATTCGGTCTTGTGGACCCGCTTAACGTGGGCTAACTTAGTGCCCGCAATGTGCTAAGCAGGCGCCGCGCGCGCCTCACCCGCCGCCTCTCTGGACCACGGGGAGTGCTCTAGGGTTCCGAGGTTTCACCCCCCCACGTGTAGGGCACGACGCTGCCGTGCCCGAACGCAGGGGGTGAGACGGTGCGGATTCCGGGGCGGTCGGAATCCGCTTTTTGCTTTCTCTTGAGGGGGAGATCACCACCTGGCGATCGAAAGCACCAACAACAAAGCGCCGCGTATCCGGGTGAACCGGCAGATCCGGATCAGTCCGATCCGGGTCATCGCTCCGGACGGGGCGCAGCTCGGAGTGATGCCCGTCGAGGAAGCGCTCGCGGCGGCGCAGGCACGTGGGCTCGACCTCGTGGAGGTGGCGCCGCTGGCGCGGCCCCCCGTCGCGAAGATCATGGATTACGGGAAGTTCAGGTTCGAGCAGGCCAAGGCGGCGCGCGCGGCGAAGAAGAAGCAGCATGTCATCCACCTCAAGGAAGTCAAATTTCGGCCCGGGATCGACGATCACGATTTCGCGTTCAAGACCCGCCACGCGCGGGAGTTCCTCGAGGACGGCAACAAGGTGAAGGTGACGATGATGTACCGCGGCCGGCAGATGGCGCACATCGATCTCGGACGCGAGGTGCTGGACCGGGTCGCGACCGCCCTGCGAGACGTGGCCAAGATCGAGCAAGAGCCGAAGCTCGAAGGGCGCAACATGTCGATGGTGCTGGCACCGAAATAGGTGCAAGGGGCTAGGTGTTGGGTGTCGGGGTCCCTAGCACCTAACACCTAGCACCCAACACCTGAGAGGTTTACCCATGCCCAAGCAGAAATCCAAACGCGCGCTCCGGAAGCGCGTCCGGCTGACGGGGAGGGGCCGGCTGCGCCGCCACCGCGCCTACAAGAGTCATATCTTGACCAAGAAGCACCCGAAGCGGAAACGGCACCTGCGCAAGGCCGCGCTCGTGTCCCACGCCGACGAGCGTCGCCTCAAGCGCCTGCTGATGGCATAAGGAGCGCCCATGCCTCGCGTCAAAAGCAACGTCGCGCGCCTGAAGCGCAAGAACAAGATCATGAAGCTCGCCAAAGGCTACTTTGGCGGGCGCAGCAAGCTCTGGAAGGCCGCCAAGGAGTCCGTCGAACGGGCCCAGAAGTACGCCTACCGCGATCGCCGTCGCAAGAAGGCGGACTTCCGGCGCCTCTGGATCACACGCATCAACGCCGCTGCGCGGCTGCACCAGTTGTCCTACAGCCGCATGATGAACGGCCTCCGGCGGGCCGGGGTCGAGGTCAACCGCAAGGTCCTGGCCGATCTCGCCGTGCGTGATCCTGTAGCGTTCGAGCAGCTGGCGGAGGTCGCGAAGCGGGCGCTCTGACGATGCGCGACCTCCTGGCAGCCCTCTCCGAGCTGCGGGAGCGTCTGAAGGAGATTCCGCAGGCGGACGAGCGCCGGCTCCAGGACCTGAAGACCGAAGTCCTGGGGCGCAAAGCCGGCGCGCTCACCCAGCTTCTCACCACGCTGCCGCAGCTCGAGCCGGCTTCCCGCAAGGCGGTGGGCGCGGCGGCGAACGCCCTGAAGCGCGAGTTCGAGGCGGCGTTCGAGGCGCGCGAGCGCGAGCTGAAGCGCGCGCCCGACCGCGCAGCCGCCCTGGACCTGACAATGCCGGGCCGGGCGCAGTGGCGGGGCGGCCTGCATCTCGTCACCCAGGTCGTGGACGAGATCTGCGAGATCTTCCGCGAGCTCGGCTTCACGCGCGCCGTGGGCCCCGAGATCGAAACCGAGCGCTACAACTTCTACGCGCTGAATTTCCCCCGCGACCACCCCGCCCTGGATGCCCAGGACTCCTTCTACCTGGGCGAGGACCTGCTGCTGCGGACCCACACCTCGCCCGTGCAGATTCGCACGCTCGAGCGCTACCCGCCCCCCATCCGCGTGGTGATCCCGGGACTCGTGTATCGGCGCGACCCGTTCGACGCGTCGCACTCGCCCGTGTTCGAGCAGCTCGAGGGACTCGCGGTGGACGAAGGGATCACCTTCGTGGACTTCAAGGCAACGCTCGCCACCTTCGCGCGGAGGTTCTTCACCGCGGACACGCGGGTGCGGTTCCGGCCGTCGTTCTTCCCGTTCACCGAGCCATCGGCCGAGATGGACGTGCAATGCCAGATCTGCGGAGGAACGGGGGCGGGGTGCCCGACGTGCAAGCAAACCGGCTGGATGGAGATCCTCGGCTCGGGGATGGTGCACCCGGCCGTGCTCGAGAACTGCGGAGTGGACAGTGAGAAGTACACCGGCTTCGCCTGGGGCATGGGCCCCGAGCGCATCGCGATGAGTCGCCACGGGATTCCGGACATCCGGCTCTTCTTCGAGAGCGACGTGCGCTTCCTCACGCAGTTCGCCGGAGGCGTGCGATGATCGTCTCGCGCCGCTGGCTGGAGGCGCTGCTCGGGCGGCCGCTCGACGCCCGCGAGGTCGCCGAATGGCTGACGAGCCACGTGGCCGCGGTCGACGCCGTCCAGCCGCTGCATCAGGACCTGGGCGACATCCTCGTGGCGCGCGTGCTGGACGTGAAGCGGCACCCGAACGCCGACCGGCTGTCGGTCTGCCTCGTCGACGCCGGCGCGGGCGCCGTGCAAGTCGTGTGCGGCGCGCCCAACGTCCAGGCCGGCAAGACCTATCCGTATGCGCCCGTCGGCGCCGTCCTCCCCGGCGGCATCACGCTCGAGAAGAAGACGATCCGCGGCGTCGAGTCGAACGGCATGCTGTGCTCGGCGAAGGAGCTCGGTCTCGGGTCCGATCACGCCGGGATTCTGGAGCTCGACACCCTACTGACCCCGGGCGCAAGCCCGGGGCCCCCTCCCCCGGGCACCCGGTTCCTCGAAGCCGTGCCGGTGGCCGATCACCGGCTCGTCATCGACGTGCCGGCGAACCGCCCGGACTTGCTGTGTCACAAGGGAGTGGCGCGCGAGCTCGCGGCGCCGCTCGGCGCGACGCTCAAGTTGCCGCCCATACCGGGCGGTCTGGCGGACAGCCGGACTGGCGGATGGGTGGAAGGGGAGCCGGTGCGCCAGACCGCCCGCGGTGTCGTGGACGGGGTGGACATCCGTCTCGAGGATCCCGAGGGTTGCCCGCGTTACCTCGCTGCGGTCATCCGCGGCGTGCGTGTGGGGCCGAGCCCCGCCTGGCTGGCCCAGCGCCTCGCCGGCGTCGGCCAGCGGCCGATCAGCAACGTGGTGGACGCCACCAACTACGTCCTGTTCGAGCTGAACCAGCCGCTGCACGCGTTCGACCTCGCGAAGCTGCGCGGCCCGGCCGTCGTGATCCGCCGGGCGAAGCCGGGGGAGAAGATCGTCACGCTGGACGGCGTCGAACACGCCATGACGGCGGAGATGACGGCCATCTGCGACGCGGAGCGGCCGACCATCGTGGCAGGCGTGATGGGCAGCGCCGAGTCGGAAGTCACGGCGAGCACCACTGACGTCGTGCTGGAGTGCGCCTACTTCCAGCCCACCCGGATCCGGAGGACCCGGCGCGCCCTCGGACTGTCGAGCGAGTCGAGCTACCGCTTCGAGCGGGGCATCGACCTCCTGGGCATGCCCGACGCCATGCGCCGGGCGGTCGAGCTGATCATTGCGGTCGCGGGCGGGGAGTTGTGCGCGCCGCCGCTCGATCTGTGGC
>DATDFP010000276.1:0-17778 GCA_036522535.1 Gemmatimonadales bacterium | reverse complement strand
GGCGCCGTACTTCGACGGCATGCCGAGGACGCCAGGGCCGGTCTCGGACATCCGCGCTGCGCGGGTCCTCTGTCTCCTGGGCGACAGCATCACCACGGATCACATCTCGCCGGCGGGAACCGGCAGAGTGTTCCAGCGCTCGTCACCCTGGAACACTTCGCCGTATTCCTTGTGGAACATCGACGACCTGATGGACGAGCGGACCACCTCGTCCACTTCCTTCGTCGACGGCCAGATGTCGCGCAGGTAGACCGGCTTCCCGTCCTCCCCCGTGCCGAGCGGCTCCTTTTGCAAATCGAGATCGATCCGCCCCGCGAGCGCGTAGGCGACCACGAGCGGCGGCGACGCAAGATAGTTGGCGCGGACTTCCTGCTGGATCCGCCCCTCGAAGTTGCGGTTCCCCGACAGCACCGCGCAGACCACGAGCTCCCCCTCGGCGACCGCCGCCGACACGGGCTCGGGGAGCGGTCCCGAGTTGCCGATGCAGGTCGTGCAGCCGTAGCCCACCAGGTGGAAGCGCAGCTGCTCGAGGTACTGCATCAGACCGGCCTGCTTCAAGTAGTCGGTCACCACCTTGGAGCCGGGCGCGAGGCTCGTCTTCACCCACGGCCGGGAGCGGAGCCCCCGCTCGACGGCCTTCTTGGCGACCAGGCCTGCCGCCACCATCACCGAGGGATTGGACGTGTTGGTGCAGCTCGTGATCGCCGCGATGACCACGGAGCCGTGGTGCAGCTTGCAGTCCACCCCGTCGATCTTGAGGTCCACGTGGGTGCGGCGCTCGGGGGGAGCTGCCACCGCTGTGGCGACGCTGCCGCCTTCCGCTTCCCACCGGCCGCCGTTCGAGGCCGCGGGGGGAGCGATCGGCGAGGCAGGGTTCGCGAGCGTGGGGAGCTGCGCCAGGAACATCCGCTTGACGTCGCGGAGCGCCACCCGGTCCTGCGGCCTCCGGGGCCCGGCGAGGCTCGGCTCGACCGTCGAGAGGTCGAGCGACAGGGTGTTGGAGTAGACCGGCTCGGACGCGGCCGCCGAATGGAAGAGACCCTGCGCCTTCGTGTAAGCTTCGACGAGCGTCACCTGCTCGGGTGAGCGGCCCGTGAACTGGAGGTAGCGAAGCGTCTCCTGGTCCACCGGGAACATTCCGACGGTGGCGCCGTACTCGGGCGCCATGTTGCCGATCGTGGCACGGTCGGCGAGCGGCAGGGCGGCGATTCCGGGCCCGTAGAACTCGACGAACTTCCCCACCACGCCCTTCTTGCGAAGCATCTCGGTCACCGTGAGCACGAGGTCGGTCGCGGTCGCCCCTTCGGCGAGCCTGCCCGTGAGCCGAAACCCCACGACCTGCGGGACGAGCATCGACACCGGTTGGCCGAGCATCGCAGCCTCGGCCTCGATGCCCCCGACGCCCCAGCCCAGCACGCCGAGCCCGTTGATCATGGTGGTGTGGGAGTCGGTGCCGACCAATGTGTCGGGGTACGCCTGCGGCTTGCGGCTTTCGTCTGTGAAGACCACCCGCGCCAGGTATTCGAGATTCACCTGGTGCACGATCCCCGTGTCCGGCGGCACGACGCGAAATCCCGCGAACACCTGCTGGGCCCAGCGCAGCAGCGCGTAGCGCTCGCGGTTCCGCTGGAACTCGAGGTCCGCGTTCACCTGGAAGGCGGCGGGCGTGCCGAACTCGTCCACGATCACCGAGTGGTCGATCACAAGTTCGGCGGGAAGCAGCGGGTTGACCTTCCGGGGGTCGCCGCTCATTCTCTTCATCGCATCGCGCATCGCGGCGAGGTCCACGACGGCCGGGACGCCGGTGAAGTCCTGCATGAGGACCCGCGCCGGCATAAAGGCGATCTCGTCCTCGGGCGTCTTTTGCGGGTCCCAGCGCGCCAGCTTCTCGATCTCCTCGGCGCGCACCGTGCGGCCGTCCTCGCGGCGCAGCAGGTTCTCGAGCAGGATACGGAGGGAATAGGGCAGGTGACCGACCGCCAGGCCCCGCCGCTCCAGGGCGTCGAGGCGGTAGATCTCGAAGCTCCGGCCACCGACCTCCAGCGTGCCGCGGCTGCCGAACGTGTCGAGCGTCATTGTCCCACCGGTTTCACGTCCACGACGAAGTACTCCGTCTCCCCGAAGCAGCGCGTCGGAACGCCCTTGTGCTGTCTGTAGCTGAGCGCGACGCGGTTTCCCATCGTCCGGTTGACGCGCGCCGCCACCGAATCGTCCCGCACGGTGAAGTAGAACTTCTCCGGCATCGTGCCGGGGATGGAGACCATGGCGAGCTCTCCCTCCCAGGTCTTACAGATCCAGCCCTTCCTCGAAAACTTCTGCACGTACCCCGCGCGCTCCCCCGAAGAATAGGTCCAGGCGAGGGACGCCCAGGTGTAGAGCGCGAAGCCGAGGAGGGGCAGGATCAGCACGCCTGCGATGATGAGCTTGTGCTTGCGCGTCAAGGTGAAGTTCACGGGGGGAACTTAAATGCGGAGTGCGGAATGCGGAATGCGGAGTCGAGGGGGGCGGTTCGATCCCCGGCGCACCCGTCGGGCTCGACCTCCGCGCGATCCATTCCGCATTCCGAATTCCGCTTTAGGGGACCTCGTACTCCTCCGTCTTGTAGCGCACGAACCCCCGCTTCTCGTAGTTCGGCAACGCGTGCGGGTGGTCGAGCGTGCAGGTGTGCAGCCATACCCGTGTCGGGTTCATGGCCCACGCGTCGCGCACCGCAACCGAGAGCAGATGCTTGCCGAGTCCCCGACCGATCGCGTCCGGCGCGAGCCCGAAGTACGCGATCTCCACGGAGCCGTCCTCCGGCACACGCCGCAGCTCGTACCACCCCGCGAGCGCGCCGTCGCGGGTCGCGACGTGCAACGTGATGTCCGGCTGCGCGAGATGGGCGCGGATCCGCTCGTCGCTCCAGTCCCGCCGATCATGCCAGTGGTACCCCTCGCCCACGGTGCGGTAGCAGTGCCGGTACAGCGCAGGAGTGGGCCGTTCCACACGTTCGACCACCAGATCCGCGAACTCGCCGAAGGCGGGCCGGAACTGGTCGGGGCTCGTGAGCTCTAGATAGGTCCGCGTGGCTTGCATTGACTGCAGGCGTCGGGTGTCAGGTGTCGGGTGTCGGGTTTGAGGTGCGGCGCGTCTCTGACACCTGACACCCGACACCCGACACCTTAGTTTACCCCCCCATGACCTTCAACCGCATGGGCACCGTTCCCCTGCCGCTGGCCCTACACCTCGCGAGCTACACGGTGTTGGGCCTGTTCTGCTTCTTCGCCGGTGTTCTGAACCTGATCGACCCCGTCAAGATTCCGCATGGCTTTCTCTTTCTGCTCGTGTGCGGGTTCAGCTGGGGATACGTCTTCGGGATTCTCATGGCCCGCCGGGAGGTCGTCGTGCTGGGCGTCATCAGCAGCGTCGCCTGGGTCGTGGCGGGCCTGGTCGGTGCGGCGAAGTTCGGCTTCGACTGGATGCTGACCGCGCTGCTCGTCGCTCTCGGCGCCTACGGTCTCGTGGCGCTCGGCATCTACCGCAAGCGCATCCTCGAGGCCTGACCCTTACCGGCCGGAATCGGGCGGGCTCGCCTCCACGGGCTCGGGAGCGGCCGGCAGCTCCACCACGAACCGCGCGCCGCCGAGCTCCGAGGAATCCTCGAGCCAGACCTTTCCCCCTACCTCGGCCACGACGCGCTGGCAGATGGCGAGGCCCAAGCCTGTTCCTTCGTCGGGGCCCTTGGTCGTGAAGAAGGGGTCGAAGATGCGGCCTCGAATCTCCAACGGCACGCCCGGCCCCGAGTCTTCCACCGTCAGCCGTATCCAGCCCTCCCGGGCCTGCGTGGCCAGCTGAATGATCGCGGGACTCCGCTTGCGGACGGCATACTCGGCGTTGGTGACGAGATTGATCACGACTTGCTGGAGCTCCTGGCCCAGGCCGAGCACCGGGGGAGCGGTCTCATCGAGGCGGTGCCGGAACTCGACGTTTTCCGCGCGCAGCACGCGCTGGCGGATCTCGGCGACGTCGTGCACGAGGTCGTTGATCTGCACCCGGGTGGGCATCCGGTCGGCGCGGCGCGCGAGCCGGAGCAGGCTGCGCACGATCCGGGTGGCCCGATCCACCTCGCGCGTGATCGTCGCGGCGGTGGTGGCGGCCTCCGGGTCCTTGCTCGTGCGGCCGAGGAACTCGGCTTCCATGCGGATCGCTGCAAGCGGGTTATTGACTTCGTGGGCCACGCCGCTCGCGATTTCGCCCACCGTGGCGAGCTTCTCGCGAGCGATCAGCTCGCGCTGGGCACGCAGCTCCTCGGTCCGGTCGTACAACGCCACGAGCAGGTTGTCCGGCCCCACTTCCGACAACCCGGTGATCGTGCAGTCGCAGATTCGCCGGTCCCCCGACGGCTGGCTCACGAGGACGCGGCCGTGCCAGGGCTCGTCGTCGCGGGACCGCGCCAGCACCAGGGACAGCGAGGTCTCGCTGGGCGACAGCCCCAACTCTTCGAGGTGGACGCCCAGCGCCTCCGACTCCGACGCGATCCCGAACAGCCGGCACCCTGCCTGGTTCAGCTGCCGCACCCCGCCGCCGCGTTCCACCAGGGCCATCGGCAGCGGGCTGCCGTTCACCATGGCATGCGCCCGGTCGGCCGCCGCGCGCGCGCCGGCGACCGCCTCCGACAGCTCGAGCCCCCCGGCGATGTACGCCGCCACCGCTGTGAGATACTGCAGATCCACGAGCCCGAAGGGCGGTACGTCTTCGACGCCGGGCTGCACGTACCGCACCACGCCGACCGCTCCCACGGCGCCGCTCGAAGTCTTGAGCGGGGCGATCATCGCAGCCCGGGCCGCGCCCGACGGGGACATGGCGGGACCACCGTCCGGCTCCAGCAGGATGTTCGGTGTCAGCACCGGTTGTCCCGTCCGAATCACCCGGCCTGTGGTGCTCTCGTCCATGCCGATCTTTGTGGCGTTGAGCTCCGCGCACCGGCCGGCGGTCGAGGCCACGCGGACGATGTCGCCCCCCGCCTGGCGCAGGGCCACGTAAGCGCCCTGCGCTTCCAGCAGATTAGTCACGCTCTGGAGGGTGTAGCGCAGCAGCAGGTCCCGCTCGGGGGCGGCGAGCATCCAGCGGGACAGCTCGACCAGGAAGGTGCCGAGCCTGCGCTCGCGCTCGAGCGACGCGCGACGCGCGACCATGACGGCGAGGCGGGTGGCGATCTCGATCGCCGCCTGCAGCTCCATCACCGGGAATCCGGGTGGGAGAGCCGCGAACGCCGCCTGCACCTGGCGGCCTTCGGCGTCGTGGTAGTCCGCCACGAAAGGCTTCCCCTCCCGGCCGGGCGTTCCCACCTCCACGCCGCCCGATTCCTGCACCCCCCGGTACGTGAGCTGCACCCGTGTCCCGCCGCCCCACTCGCTCAAGATCCGGGCGGCAGCCTGCCAGAAGTCCCTCGTCTGCTTGGTCTCGCTCGCTGCGGTGAGCATCCGGCGGACCGGATCGAGCATCAAGGCGGTCGCCCTCAGGGATTCGTGGGCCGGATGTCGAGCTCACTCACCATCGCGCGGTCCGCGATGGTCACCGTGGCGAGCACGGCGCGTGCCACGTCTTCGGCGGTGAGCACGCGCTCCCGGTTGGGCCGGAGCCGGTCCTGCTTGTCCATGAACGGGGTCGCGACGGAGCCGGGGCAGATTGCCACCACACGGATGTTGTGCTTGCGGACCTCGAGCATCAGCGCCTTCGAGAAACCGAGCACGGCGTGTTTCGAGGCGCAGTAAGCCGTCCCGCCCTCGAGGCCGTTCTTGCCGGCGAGCGAAGCGACGTTGACTACGGTGGCGCCGCCCGATCCCTTCATGTCCTTGAGGAACGCGCGGGTCACGAGGTAGAGGGAGCGCACGTTGGTCGCCATGACCGCGTCCCAATCGTCGAGCGACAGCTCCTCGAGCGGCCGGAACCGTCCGATGCCGGCGTTGTTGACGAGGACCCGTGGCGCACCGCGCTCGCGCCTCACGAACGTCGCGAATCGCTCGACGGCTGCGGGGTCGGACACGTCGCACGCGATCCCGATCGTGTCCACGCCCGCGGCACAGAAGTCCCCTACGGTGCGGCGCACGTTCGTTTCACTCCGGGCGCAGATCGCGACCCGGGCGCCCGCGCTGCCGAGCGCCATCGCGATCGCGCGGCCGATGCCTTCGGTCGCCCCGGTGACGACTGCTAGAGAGCCCGCAAGGTCCATTGGAGGTCAAATATACGAAGGAACGGGAACCGGGTGGCGTTTTGGCAGGTGTGGGCGTGATCAGGGCGCCCCTGCCTTTGGAGGTGGCACATGAACTCGGGCATCACGCTGGTCTCGGAGGGTTGGACGGGCCCGGCGGACTCCGCGGTCGGCCCCGCCGCGGCGTCGGACGGGGAGCTGCTGGATGCCTACTCGCGCGTCGTCACGGCTGTGGCCGAGAGGGTGGGACCGGCGGTGGTGAGCGTCGAGGTGCGCCACCGGGTAGAGCGGCGCGGCCGCCCGGGAGGGGAGGTGCCCGGCCACGGGTCCGGGTTCGTGTTCACACCCGACGGCCTGGTCCTCACCAATAGCCACGTCGTGCACGGCGCCACCCGCATCGAGGCCGCGTTCCCGGACGGTCGCCGCTTTCGGGGAGAACTGGTAGGAGACGATCCGGAGACCGACGTCGCGGTGATCAGGGTCCCGCCCGCCCCCGATCCGGGGCCACCCGCGGTAGCCGAGCTCGGAGATTCAGCGGGCCTGCGCGTCGGCCAGCTCGTGGTGGCTATTGGCAACCCGCTTGGTTTCCAGAGCACCGTCACTGCCGGCGTCGTGAGCGCCCTGGGGCGGTCGTTCCGATCCGTCACGGGGCGCCTGATCGACGACGTGATCCAGACCGACGCCGCCCTCAACCCGGGCAACTCGGGCGGCCCGCTGGTCGATTCGCGAGGGGAGGTCGTCGGGATCAACACCGCGGTCATCCTGCCCGCGCAGGGGATCTGCTTTGCGGTGGGCATCAACACGGCGAAGTTCGTGGCCGCGCAGCTCATCCGGCATGGCAAGATTCGGCGCGGCCGGATCGGCGTCGCGGGCCAGAACGTCCCGCTGTTGCGCCTGGCGGTCCGGGCGCATGCCCTGGAAGGGAAGACCGGCGTGCTGGTGACGGGCGTCGAGCCGAACAGCCCCGCCGAGCAGGCGGGGGTGAGGGCCGGGGATATCATCGTGGGATTCGACGGGAAGCCGGTGACGGGCATCGACGATCTGCATAGACTGCTCGCCACCGACCGGATCGGGGTCCAGACGACGGTGAGCGTGCTCCGCAATGCCGACAAGCTGGAGCTCGCGATCGTTCCCGTGCAGACCGACTGACAGGGCCCGGACCTCACTTTCTTGAAAGGAACACGCATGAGTGCCAACATCCGCAGCCCGGAAGGGCCGCTCGGCGCCGGGGTGCCCGCGCCCGACTTCAGGCTCCATCGCTCGCCCGATCAGGCCGTTTCGCTGCGCGACTTCCGCGGCCGGCCGGTGATCCTCGCGTTCTATCCTGCCGACTGGAGTCCGGTGTGCGGCGACCAGATGGCGCTCTACAACGAGGTGCTGCCCGAGTTCCAGCGCTACGGGGCGGAGCTTCTGGGAGTCTCGGTGGACGGCGTGTGGTGCCACGCCGCGTTTGCCCGCGACCGCAAGCTCCACTTCCCCCTGCTCGCGGACTTCGAGCCGAAGGGCGCGGTGGCGCGCCGGTACGGCGTGTACCGCGAGGGCGATGGCTTCACGGAGCGCGCCTTGTTCGTGATCGACGGGGACGGAGTCATCCGCTGGAGCAACGTCTCCCCGCTCGGCGTGAACCCAGGAGCGGACGGCATCCTGCGCGCCCTCGAGGCGCTCGCCCGAGACAGGATGCCCGCGTGAGCAGGCGCGACACGGCGGCGCTGCTCGCGCTCGCGGTCGGCGAGCGGGACCACATTCAGGGCCCGGCAGACGCGCCCGTCACGCTGGTCGAATACGGGGACTACGAGTGTCCTCATTGCGGCCGCGCCTATCCGATCATCAAGGAGCTCCGGAAGCGGATGGGGCGCCGGCTGCGGTTCGTGTACCGCAACTTCCCGTTGCGGGAGAGCCACCCCCACGCCCAGCATGCCGCGGAGGCCGCCGAAGCCGCCGGCGCGCAGGGAAAGTTCTGGGAGATGCACGATCGCTTGTTCGAGCGGCAGTTCGCGCTCGACGACGAGTACCTGGTCGAGTACGCGGGCGACCTGGGCCTCGACATCGCGCGCTTCCGCGAGGAGCTGGCGACGGGTGTCTACGAGCCGCGGGTGCGGGAGGACTTCCGGAGCGGCGTGCTGAGCGGGGTGAACGGGACGCCCACCTTTTTCGTCAACGGGGTGCGGCACGACGACGCGTGGGAGCTGGAGCCGCTCGCCGCTGCGCTCGAGCGGGCGGTCGCTACGCCCGAATCGCCCCCGGGAACCGCGCCGGATCCGGCGTGACCGCCGGGAAGATCGCGGACAGGTCTGTCGCTCCGAGGTGGCGCGCCAGGATCTCGCCGAACAGGTCGCGGAAGTCCGTGGTGACGGCCACGTCGCGGCCTTCGAAGCGTTGCGCGGGGTCGAGACCGGGCCACTTGCCCAGCACCCTGCCTCCGTTCACCGGGCCGCCCAGCACCAGCATCGCCGTGGCGTGCCCGTGGTCGGTGCCGCTGTTGCCGTTCTCCCGCACGGTGCGGCCGAACTCGGACATCGTGAGCACGACGACGTCCCGCATCTTGTCGCCGAGATCCTGCGCGAACGCCGCCAACGTGCGCCCGAACTCCGCGAGCCGGGCCGCGAGTTGGCCCTCGCTCGACCCCTGGTTCACGTGGGTGTCCCAGCCGGTGACGTCGGTGAAGGCCACCTGGAGCCCGGCGTTCGCCTTGATGAGCTGGGCGATCTGCATCATCGCCCGGCCGAACCGGCCGCGCGGGTAGTCGGCGCCGTTTCCGGGCTGGTACTGCTCCGGGTTCACCTGCTTCAGCAGCTGAACAGCCTCGAACGCCTCCGCTGAGGACGCGGACAAGAGTCCGGTGGCAGAGCCCGCGTACAGCTCTTCGAACGCGCGTGTCAGCCGGTCGCGTCCGTCTTGCCGCGGCGCCCGCAGGCCGAACGCCTGCAGGTCATCGATTGCGAGGGAGGGCGCGGAGCCCGCAAGGGTGCGCGGCAATTGGGGCCCGAACGCCACCGCTCGGAACGGGGTGTCCTCGTGCTCGCGATCGTGCTGGCAGTAGCGATTGAGCCAGCCGTCCGGCGTCGCCTTCAGGCCGGGGGTGCCCGATTCCATGTAGTCCTGCGCGTCGAAATGGCTGCGGCTGGAGTCGGGTGAGCCTATAGCGTGCACGACGGCCAAGCTCTTGTTGTCCCACAACGGCTTCAGGGCCGCGAGCTGCGGGTGCAGCCCGAAGTAGCCGTCCAGGTCCACCACGTCCTTCTCCGGCACCGCGATCCGCGGCCGCTCCCGGTAGTAAATCGGGTCGCCGTGCGGGACGACCATGTTCAGCCCATCCACGGCGCCGCGCTGGAAGAGGCAGACGAGAATGGGGCGGTCGGAGGCGGTATGGGGCGGTAAGGGGCGGTAGGATGCGAACGCAGCCCGCGCCAGGAATAGCGGATCGAGGCCCAGGCTAAAGAGCGCCAGCCCGCCGGACTTCACGAAAACACGTCTCGAGATCGACATTGCTCGACTCCTCCAGGACTTCGCCACCCCTTACCGCCCTTTTTTTACCGCCCCTTACCGCCCCTTACCGCCCCTTACCGCCCCTTACCGCCCTTTTTACCGCCCTCTACCGCCCTCTACCGTCATTGCCTCTGAAACTCCGGTCCCCCGATCGCCAGCCCGACGGCGAGCGCGCGGGCCGCCACCGGATCGCTGATGTCTGATGTCTGACGTCTGATGACATCCTTCGTGTTCTCGCTCATCGTCCCGCCGAGGATCTTGTCGTTCACCTGCAGGATCAGCTGCTCGGCGTCTCCGGTCGCAGGGATGAGGCTGTCGAGGCTCACCGTCACGCCGGGAAGTGTCCCGGCGGCAAGCGCGACGCCCGCGTTCATGCGGTCGAGCAGCGCGCCGCTGTTGACCCAGGTATCCTCGCGCTCGGGGTACCCGTCCGGGGCGACATGGAGATACAGCGGCTCGCCCAGCCGGGCGACGACCTGGGCGAGACGCGGCGTCGTGTCCGGATCCGCGCCCACGGCGCGTAACGCGCTCACGACGAACTCGAGCGGCGTCTTCACCTTGGCGCGTGCGTTCTGGGGCGCCCAGAAGTCCGGCCCGTGAAAGATGGCATGCAACACCTCTCTCACGTCGCCGCCGGACCGCCGCCACGCAGCCACGGCGTCGTCCACGCAGCCGTCGGGGGGCTCGTCGTTGACGAACCGCTGGCACAGCTTCCGGCTCACGTGGTGCATCGTCGCGGGGTGGTTGGCGAGCATCTTGAGCAGCCGCACGCCTTCATCCATTCCGTGGCCGGCCGGAAACGTGACCCCCAGCACCTGCTTCTCTCCCGTGTCGTGCGCCCAGTCGTGGAACTGGAAGTCGCCGCCCTGCCGCGGCGGCTCGATGCTCCAGCCCGTGAAGATCCGGGCAACGTTGATCACGTCCTCCTGGGTGTAGCCGCCGTCCACGCCGAGCGTGTGGAGCTCGAGCAGCTCGCGGGCGTAGTTCTCGTTGAGTCCCAACGCGGAACGCGAAAGTGGGAACGCGGAACGAACGCGGCTCCCTCTGTTCCGCAGTCCGCGTTCCGCGTTCCGGGTTGGGGACAGGCGCGGGGGGTGGGAGCCCGGCGCGACGCTCTGCCAGTTGTCGAGATAGAACATCATCGCCGGGCTCTTCGCCGTCGCCATCAGCAGGTCCTCGAACTTCCCCAGCGCGTGCGGCCGGATCGTGTGCTCGACGTAGTCGGGCATGAGGAACCGGTCCGCGCCCTTGCCGAAGAACACGTTGAAGTGATTGGTCCAGAAATCCACCATCACTTCGTACAGCTGGCGTTCGGACAGGGCGGCGCGCACCACGGCCAATTCCTGGAAGTCGCCGGCCATGCGCCGCCCTCTCTGCTCGCGCAGCGTGCTGTCCATCGCCGCTCCGGCGTCGCGCTTGCGCTCGCGGCGCTCGCGCTGCACCTCCACGTACAGCCGCGCGAGCTGCCCGCGGTCGTAGTCGAGGATCGTGAACCGGCGCTCGCGGGTGGCCAGGAGGCCGTCGTCGATCTTGTCGGGTTTGAGCTGCCGGTCGATCCATTTCATCACGCCCAGCGCGGCGACGCGGTCGATGTCCCCCGGCCGGGGGCCGTAGGCGAGGCGGTTGAGGGCGTGCAGGGCCGAATCACGCTTCGTTAGGGAGTCGGGTAGTTGTAGGGGCGCAGCATGCGCCCCTACAATTCCCGCATGCTGCGCCCTTACAACTGGCGCATGCTGCGCCCCTACGACACACGCCGCTCCGCTCACTCCCAGCAGGCACCTGAGGACCCGGTCTTTCATGCGGTTATATTGACGCACGGTCCCATGGCGGCGTTAAAGATCTGACGGCGACCCCGCGTTTCATCTCGCACGGGCTGTTTCCGCGCCCCAGGAGTCTCGTTTCGGGCGGTGACGGAAAGCCCCCGACCTGGAGCGAGCGACTCCAGGCACTGAAGTACGTCCCGCCACTCCTGAAGCTGGTCTACGAGACCCATCGGGGATACACCGTCGCCATCCTGGCGTTGCGCGCGGTGCGGTCGTTCGTGCCGCTCGCGGTACTGTGGATCGGGAAGCTCATCATCGACGGGGTCATCGCCGGCGTGCGGGCGCAGGCGGCGGGCCAGTCCATGGACTGGTGGTATCTGGGTAGGCTCGTGGGGCTGGAGCTCGGCATCGCCGTGGTGGGCGAAGGGCTCGCCCGGCTGTCGTCGCTGCTCGAGAGCCTGCTCGGAGACCTGTTCTCGAACCGGATCAGCGTGCGGTTGATGCAGCACGCGGCGACGCTCGACCTGGCGCAGTACGAGGACGCGGAGACGTACGATCATCTGGAGCGCGCGCGCCGCCAGACGGTGGGACGGCTGGGGCTGATCGCGCTGCTCCTGGCGACCGCGCAGGACCTGGTCACGCTCGCCTCCCTCGCGGGCGTGTTGCTCGTCCAGCTCCCGTGGCTGTTGCTCCTCCTCGTCGTGGCGGTGCTGCCGTCGTTTCTCGGCGAAACGCACTTCGCGGCGCTCGGCTATTCCCTCCTGTTCCAGTGGACCCCCGAGCGGCGGTTGCTCGATTACCTGCGCTACGCCGGCGCGTCGGACGAGATGGCCAAGGAAGTCAAGCTTTTCAGCCTGTCGGACTTCCTCGTGGGGCGCTATGCCGCGCTGTCGGATGAGTTTTACGAGGAGAACAAGCGGCTCGCGATCAAACGTAACGTCGTCTCGACCGTGTTCGTCACGATCGGCACGCTCGGTTATTACGGCGCCTACGCCGTGACGATCTATCTGACGGTGCTCGGCCGGTTCACCGTCGGCGCGCTGACGTTCCTCGCGGGCTCGTTCCGCCAGAGCCGCGACCTGATCCAGCGGATCCTGCTGTCGGTGTCGCAGGTCTTCGAGCAGAGCCTGTACCTCTCCGACCTGTTCACCTTCTTCGACGTGCAGCCACGGGTCGTATCCAAACCCGGGGCGCGCCTCGTGCCCGTCCCGATCCGCAGGGGGTTCGAGTTCCAGGACGTCGGGTTCCGCTACCCCGGGTCGGGAACCTGGGCGGTGCGGCACCTCGCCTTCCGGTTCGAGCCGGGTGAGCGCATCGCGCTCGTGGGGGAGAACGGCGCGGGCAAGACGACGCTCGTGAAGCTGCTCGCCCGGCTCTACGACCCCGACGAGGGGCGCATCCTGCTCGACGGCGTGGACCTGCGCGACTACGACCTGCAGAGCCTGCGGCGCAACATCGGCGTCATCTTCCAGGATTTCGTGCGCTACGACTTCATCATGCGGGAGAACATCGGGGTCAGCCAGGTCGACGCGCTGGGCAACGAGCCGCGCGTGCGCGAGGCGGCGCGCCGCAGCCTCGCCGACTCGGTGGCCGCCCGGCTCGAGAAAGGCTACGACCAGATGCTCGGCCGGCGGTTCGACGGCGGCGTGGACCTGTCGGGCGGCGAATGGCAGAAGGTGGCGCTGGCGCGCGCGTACATGCGTGACGCCCAGGTGCTGATCCTGGACGAGCCCACGGCGTCGCTCGACGCCCGCGCCGAGTACGAGGTGTTCCTGCGGTTCGCCGAGCTCACGAAGGGGCGGATGGCCGTGCTCATCTCGCACCGCTTCTCGACCGTGCGGATGGCGGAGCGGATCCTCGTGCTGCAGGGCGGGGAGCTCGTCGACCAGGGGACGCATGAGGAGCTGGTGGCGAGAGGCGGGCTGTATGCCGAGCTGTTCAGCTTGCAGGCAGCAGGGTACAGATAGACGGCTAGACGTCGAGACGGCCAGCGGATGTGAGGTCCGAGGTTTCAGGGACTCGCCGAGCGGAGACGCCCGACGGCATGTAGGTTTGTGGAAACGGCCGGAGGCTACATGCGCCCGATCACACCAACGCTGCTCACGCTGGCGGTCGTCACCCTCGCGGCAGGCGTACGGCTCGAGGCGCAACACCGGTCCAGCAGGCTCATCACCGCGGAAGAAATCGAGCGGTCGCGCGGGAGTATCAACACCGCGTACGACGCCGTAGAGACGCTGCGGCCCCGGTGGCTGCAGCTGCACGAGGTCAGCCGGCTTCCGGGCCGGGCCGGCGAGCCGCTCCACTCCACGCCGGTTCGCGTCTACCTGAACGACGTCAACATGGGGGAGGTCGACTACCTCAAGACGATCCCGGCAGCGCGTGTCCTCGAGCTGCAAATGCTCAGCACGAATGAGACCGCGAGCCGTTTTGGGCCCACCGACGGACAAGCGGCGATCGTGGTGACGCTGAAGCGCTAGTCAGCCGGCGGCAAACGTGTAGCACCACGCCTCGCCTTCCAGCACGGTTTCGCCGGTTTGGCGCGTGACCCTGATGCGCAGTTGGCACACAGGCTTCGTCTCGTGCACGCTCAGGACCTCGGCGTCGGCCGTGATCGTGTCACCGATGTAGACCGGGGCGGTGAACTTCCAGTTCTGGCTCAGGAAGACCGTGCCGGGCCCCGGAAGATCCATCGCCACGAGCGCGTGCAGGAGCCCCGTCGTGAGCCCGCCCTGCACGACGAGCGTCTTGAACCTGGTCCGCGACGCGAAGGCCTCGTCGAAATGGAGTGGGTTGTAGTCCCCCGTCAGCCTGGCGTAGGCGGCCACGTGCTCGGCCGTCAGGGTGAGGCTCCGCCGCGCCTTCTGGCCCACCGTTACCACGCGATGCCGTAGTCCTCCCCGTAGTTGCTCGACCCGCCCCACATCGTGCCGTGCTCCCGATCGAAGTAGATGCCGTTGATCGGCCCCGAAGTGAGCGGCTCGAAGTCGAGGATGTAGCCCATCGCCCGCAACTGTTTGCGCACCCAGGGCGGCACGGACTCGTTGAGCGTGAGCCGGCCGGGCCGCGACTCGTGGTTCCCGAACGAGCTGCGCATCTGGTAGCTCGTGATGTTCGCCGCCTCGGCCGCCTCCTGCACGTTCATCCCGAACTCGACGACGTTGAGAAAGAACTGGAGCAGGTTCTGGTCCTGCGTGTCGCCGCCCTGCACTGCCATGGCGAGAAACGGCTTCGCGTCCTTGAGGGCGAGAGTCGGGGTGAGCGTCACCCGGGGGCGCTTACCGGGCGCGACCACGTTGAACGGGTTCTCCGCCTCGTTCAGGACGAAGCTCTGCATCCGCTGGCTCATCCCGACCCCCGTTCGCCCCGCGACCACCGCAGGGATCCACCCGCCGCTCGGGGTAACCGAGACCACCCAGCCCTGCTCGTCGGCCGCCTCGATGGACGTGGTGCCCCCGAAGAACGCCTCCTTGAATGAGCGATCGTCGCCGCTGCCGCCTCCGCCTGTGGCCGGGGTGACCCCGGGCCAGCTTTCCAAGAGCTGGCGGTAGGGATTGACCTTGCCCATGAAGGGATAGGGATCGCCCGGCTTTACACTCGGGTCGTTCCGCTCCCAGTTGATCGCTTGCGCGCGCGCCTTCGCGTACTGCTTCGACAGGAGCCCGGCGATCGGCTCCTCGGGCGGGAAGTATGGGTCGCCGTAATAGAAGTCGCGGTCGGCGAAGGCGAGATTCATCGCCTGGTAAAGGGCGTGGATGTAGCGGGCGCTGTTGTACCCCATGCCCTTCAAGTCGAAGTTCTCGAGGATGTTCAGCGCCTGGAGCAGCGCGGGCCCCTGCGTCCAGTGGGTAAGCTTGTAGACGTCGATGCCCCGGTAGGTCGTCATCACGGGCTCCTCGATCCGGACTTTCCAGGCCGCGAGGTCGTCGAGCGTGATGAGCCCGCCCTCTTCCTGCACACCGCGCACGAACTCGCGGGCGATGTCGCCCTTGTAGAATCGGTCGTAGGCGGCGGCGATCGCCTCTCTGCGGCTCTTCCCGTTCTTGAGCGCCTGTTGCTCGGCCTCGACGAGTTTGCGCAGCGTGGCGGCGAGATCGGGCTGGCGGAAGACCTCACCGGCGTAGGGCGCTTCGCGCTTCTCGCCGGGGTGGGTGAGGTAGACGGCCCGCGAATACTTCCACTGCCTGATGCGCTCCTTGCTACGCTCGATGGAGTTCGCGGTCTCGGCCTCGATGGGATACCCGTCAGCCATCTGGATCGCGGGCTCGAGCGCGTCCTTCAGACTCAGCGTGCCGTACTCGGCGAGCATGGTCATGAGCCCTCCGGGGGTGCCCGGCGTCACCGCCGCGAGCGGCCCGTACTCGGGGGGGTATGCCATCCCCTTGCCGCGGAAGAACTCCGGGGTCGCCCCCGTGGGCGCGACGCCCAGGGCGTCGATGGCGATCACCTTGCCGGTGCGCGGATTGTAGATCAGCGCCTGCGTCTCGCCGCCCCAGGAGAGCACGTCCCACATCGTGGTCACGGCGGCGAGCATCGCGCACGCCGCGTCCACGGCGTTCCCGCCCTTCTGGAACATCATCGCGCCGGCCGTCGCGGCGAGTGGCTTGCCAGTGATCGCGACCCAGTGCCGCCCGTGCAGCACGGGCTTCGCGGTGCGCTGGGCGCTCACCGGTGGCGCGGCCGCCGCGAGCGCGACCAGGCAGCAGGCGTAGAGAATCCTCCGATGGGCATTCATCGCTCCTCCCGAACGGTCTATTCTGCGGGCTTCTAACGCCGCGCGGCCTTCGCCGCGCTCTTCGCCGGGGGCCGCGCGTGGCCCTGCTCTTTGCGGGCCTCGAGGAAGCGCCGCGTGGCGGCGAGCCGCTCCTCCGCGTTGGGGTCGTCGAGAATCAGCCGCTCCAGATGGCGCAGGTAGCCGGGGTTCTTCCGCTGCGCCCGGATTTCGGCGAGGAACGGCTGCAGCTTGGCAAACACCGTGAAGTGCTCCGAGTTGGCGTCGGCGAACATTTTCGGCTCGATCGCCCCGTTGTTGACGAGGGACGCGGCCATGTTCCAATAGGTCGTGACCATGCGGTAGGGTGCGCTGTCCGGTCCCGACCAAACGTCGAGCACCTCCGCTGCGCTCTCGGGATGAAACCCCCTCAAGAACCATTCTCGCGCCGCCCGTAGCTTCTCTTCCCGGCGCAGGTCGTACAGCTTGAGAATGAGGTCGGCGCTCTCGTACTTGGTGGTCACGGGGTCCTCCGCCGGGGTCGTCAGGTCACGTAGAAGATGATGGCTGGAGCGGAGGGGGCAAGCGTCGCTCGAAGACTGCACTAGACATGGGGCAGGTGCAATCGTACATTACGCGTGCGCGGTGATTTTTCCGACTTGATGGGCCGCGCGAGTGCAGAGTCACCATCTAAGTCGCGGCGAAGGGGCTTGCGACTGTCGGTCGCAGGCCCCGATCGTTTATGGGGGGTGTCATCTTCCCTGCGGATGATGTAGACCACGAACCCGGCAGGACCGTTCCGCCTGCCGGTGCATGGAGAGTGCGGCGAGAGCCCCGGCTCGACGACCCGCGCGCCAACCGTCGCCCTGCTCCCACCTGGGAGCGCACGGTGGACCTGCCGGCCGGACCCGATGGGGGGGCCCGGAGCCATGCGCGTTTCGGGACGGCAACGCATCACTGAAAGGGCTTTGATATGAACCTCGGACCCATCGTGCGCGTCCTCGCGGACGTGCCGGCCACCATTCCAGTCGAGCGCGAACCGGCGGGCGTCCCCGCCCCGCGCGAGCCCGACCCGCTCCGGCTGTCGCAGCCCGGACGCGCGACCACGCTCGTTTCCGGCATCGGAACGCCGCGCGACGCCAAGGGTGAGGAGGCGCGGCCATGAGAAGGACTGGCATCCACTGGCAAGTTCCCACGCCACTGCCGGTCGTGAAATGGCAGGGCGGGGAGCTGTTGGCGTGGCGGGTGTGGAATCTCTGCCGGGCGTGCGATGGCGGACTGCGTCTCGTGTCCTTCACGCGAGGCACGGTCTGGGACGGGCCGGTGTTCACCGCCGACCACCGCCCGCTCGCTGTTCGCGATTGCGGCTCCGGCGTGTATGCGTTGAAGCCCGGGACGCGGCCCGGTCGGAAACAATTCGATTGGGCGCTGGGCGCGGAGACGTGGGTTCGCGGCTGGGTAGCCCTCTCGGGGCAGGTGGTCGAGCATCAGCTCGGCTATCGCGCTGAACGCGCGGTGATCCGGCGCCTGCGACTGGGCGTCGCTGCCCACCGCCGCTTCCGCTCCCCGGAAGAACTCGCTCGCGTCCGCGACGAGCTTGAGCGGCGCTACCAATGCCAGGTCAAGATCAC
>DATDFP010000275.1:0-3005 GCA_036522535.1 Gemmatimonadales bacterium | reverse complement strand
CGAGCTGCTCGAACGACTGGCGCGGCCGGGCCGAGCGGCGTGACGCGGCGCCGCCGTCGGGGCCGGCGCTTCGGTAGGGTAGTCGTGGCCGGGTCCGGGGCCGCGCTCGGCGCGCTCGGGTGGTTCGGTGCTCCGATGTTGCTCGGACGCATACCGCTGTTCCGCGTGCGGCAGGTCGAGCTTGTCGGGGTGAAGAACCTGCCGCCGGACGCGGTGATCGCGGCGCTGCGGCTGCCGGCGCGGGTGAGCGTGTTCACCGACACGCGGCTCCTCGCCGACCGGTTGCGCGGGCTCGCGGGGGTGGCGGAGGCGCGGGTGGTGCGCCGGCTCCCGGCCGGGTTGCAGATCGAGGTGCGCGAAGTAGAGCCGGCCGCACTCGTGCCGATGGGGTCGCGGGGCAGCCTCGTGGCGGTCGATGCCGGGGGCGAGCCGCTGCCGTTCGATCCGGCGCGCACCGGGCTCGACCTGCCCATCGCGGCGAGCGCGGACCCGGGGGTCGTCGGAGTACTGGCGCTGATCCGGGCGGTGGATCCACGGCTGTTCCAGCGGATCACCGGCGCGCGCGCGCTGCCGCGCGGTGACGTGCTTCTCGAACTGGGGCCCCGTCGCGTGCTGCTGCGATCCGACGCGGGGCCGGAGGTCATTCGTGGCGTGGCACTGGTCGCGCAGGATCTGGCCGCGAAGGGGCGTCCGTACGCGGAGCTCGACGCCCGCTTCGCGGGGCAGGTGGTGGTGCGGCGCAAGCGGGCAGGGTCCGGAGAGTGGAGACCGGGCCCGGGCGCATGAGCCGGGAACGCCACCTCGTCGCCGGGCTCGACCTCGGGAGCACGAAGACCTGTGCCGTGATCGCCGAGGTGGTGGGCGATCTGCCCCGCGCGCCGCTCGCCAAGGTGCTTGGCGTGGGTATCGCCAAGAATTCCGGCGTGCGGCGCGGCATGGTGCGGGATATCGACGAGACCACCCGGTCCGTCGCCGCCGCGTTGCGCGATGCCGAGCGGATGGCGGGCGTGAAGGTCTCGGGAGTGACGTGCGGGATCGCGGGAGAGCACGTGTCGGCGCGCACGTCCGCGGGCGTGGTCGCGGTGAACGGGGAGGAGATCACGCCCCAGGACGTGGGCCGCGTGAACGAGGTCGCGCGGGCCATCTCGCTCGGTCGGGATCAAGAGCTGCTGCACGACATCCCGCAGGAGTACGTGGTCGACCAGCAGCGCGGCATCTCCGACCCGGTCGGCATGACGGGCACGCGGCTCGAGGTCGAGGTCTACCTCGTGACCGTGCAGGCGACCGCCGTGCAGAACCTGCGCCGCGCGGTGCAGCGCGCCGGGTATCGCGTGAGCGACGTCGTGCTCGAGCCGCTCGCCGCGTCGTACGCCGTGCTGACGGACGACGAGCGGGAGCTGGGCGTCGCGCTCCTCGACGTGGGCGGCGCCTCGACCGCGGTGACGGTCTTCTACGAAGGGAAGATCCGCCACCTCGCGTCGCTGCGCTTCGCGGGGATGCAGGTGACGACGGACCTGGTCCAGGTCCTGGGGGTGCCTCAGGCCGACGCGGAGCGGCTCAAAGAGCGGCACGGCGTGGCGTACAAACCGCTCGTGGACCCGTCGGAGATGATCACGCTGCCGTCCACGCCGTCGCAGGGCGTGCGGCAGACGTCGCGCGAGATGCTGTCGGACATCATCCACCAGCGGCTCGACGAGATCTTTCATCTGGTGGATCGCGAGTTCGAGAAGGCGGGATTCGGGGGCGGGCGGCTGCCCGCCGGCGTGGTGCTCACGGGCGGGACGGCGCACCTCCCGGGGATGGTGGAGCTCGCGCGCGACGTGTTCGCGATGCCGGTGCGCGCCGGCACGCCCGAGCAGGGGATCTCGGGCCTGGTGGACAGCGTGGACGCGCCGCGCTACGCAGTGCCGGTGGGCCTGGTGCTGTACGCCGCGCGCCGCGTGGCGCAGGGTGCAGCCGCCGGCGGCTCGCTCGTGAAGAGCGAGAAGCTGTTCGGACCGCTGAAGCGCTGGCTGCAGGAGTTCTTCTGATCGGTCACGCGAGGGAGCCATGATCTTCGAGCTCGAAGAGACGGTAGCGCGCAACGCCCGGATGAAGGTCGTCGGCATCGGCGGCGGCGGCGGCAACGCCCTGAACCGCATGGTCGACGAGGGGCTGCAGGGCGTCGAGTTCGTATCCGTGAACACCGACGCGCAGGCCTTGCTGAACAACAAGGCCGACGTGAAAGTGCAGATCGGGAAGAAGTTGACGCGCGGCCTCGGCGCGGGCGCCCGCCCCGAGATCGGCCGCCAGGCGATCGAAGAGAACCGCGACGAGGTGCTGCACGCGCTCCAGGGTGCGGACCTCGTATTCGTCACCTGCGGCATGGGTGGCGGCACGGGCACGGGCGCCTCGCCCATCATCTCCCAAATGGCCCGCGACCTCGGCGCCCTCACCATCGGCATCGTGACGCGGCCGTTCCTGTTCGAGGGCCGGAAGCGGATGCGGCAGGCCGAGATGGGCATCGCCGAGATGCGCAAGCACGTCGACACCATGGTCGTGGTGCCAAACGAGCGATTGCTCGCCGTGGTCGGGAAGGGGATCCCCTTCCAGGACGCCCTGAAGAAGGCCGATGGGGTGCTGCTGAACGCGACCCAGGGCATCTCGGGATTGATCACCGTCACCGGCATCGTGAACGTGGATTTCGCCGACGTGCGCACGGTCATGCAGAACGGCGGCGGCGCGATCATGGGCACCGGCATGGGGCGCGGGGAGAACCGCGCCATGGAGGCGGTGCAGCAGGCCATCTCGAGCCCGCTGCTCGACAACATCTCCATCAGCGGCGCGACGGGCGTGCTCATCAACATCACGGGCGGCGAGGACCTCACGCTGGGTGAGGTCACGCAGATTTCCGACGTCGTGAAGGACGCGGCCGGCGAGGACGCCGAGATCATCTTCGGGGCGGTCAATGACCCTGCGATGCACGGTGAGATCCGCGTCACCGTCATCGCCACCGGGTTCGACCG
>DATDFP010000274.1:0-5727 GCA_036522535.1 Gemmatimonadales bacterium | reverse complement strand
AGATCATGGGCGACAGCCACGGCAGGGTGATGCACCTCTGCGAGCGCGACTGCTCGGTACAGCGGCGCCACCAGAAACTGATCGAGGAGGCGCCGAGCCCGGCCGTGGATCAGGCGCTGCGCCAGGCCATCGGCGACGCCGCGGTGCGGCTCGCCGCGGCCATCGCGTACGTCGGCGCCGGCACGGTCGAGTTCCTGCTGGACGAGGACGGCTCCTTCTACTTCATGGAGATGAACACGCGCATCCAGGTCGAGCATCCCGTGACCGAGATGTGCACGAATTTCGACCTGGTGAAAGAGCAGATCCGCGTCGCGGCCGGCGAGCCGCTGTCGTTCGTCCTGAACGGCCAACGCCTCCGCGGGCACGCCATCGAATGCCGCGTGAACGCCGAGGACCCGGCGCGCAACTTCCAACCGTCGCCCGGGACGATCACCGCGTATCACCCGCCCGGCGGACCCGGCGTCCGCGTGGACACCCACATCTATGCCGGCTACACCGTGCCGCCCTACTACGACTCGCTGCTGGCGAAGGTGATCGTGCACGGCAACCACCGCACCGAAGCGCTCGCCCGCATGCGGCAGGCTCTGGATTCGTTTATCATTGAGGGGCCGACGACGACCATCCCGCTCCTGAGTCGGATCATGCGGCACCCCGATTTCGTCGCGGGGAAGGTAGACACCAAGTTCCTCGAGCGCGAGCCACAGCTGCTCCAGGCCTCATGAGGATCGACGTCTACTTCACGCCCCTCGGCGTCGCGCCGGGGGATCTCGCCGGGCGGGGGGTCGTCGTCATCGACGTCCTGCGGGCCACCACGACCATCGTTACGGCCCTCGCCAACGGCGCCAAAGCGGTGATCCCGGCCGCGACCCCCGACGAAGCCGTGCGCCTGGCGTCGAAGCTGGAGAAGAACGGCGTGCTTCTCGCCGGGGAGCGGCGAAGCGTCAAGATCGCGGGGTTCGCCCTCGGGAACTCACCGCGGGAGATGATCCCGGCGGCCGTGGCGACCAAGACGATCGTGCTCGCCACCACCAACGGGACACCGGCGCTCGTGGCGGCTCAGGGGGGCGATCCCGTGCTCGTGGGCGCCCCCGCGAACTTCCGTGCCCTGGTCGAGCGCGCCCGTCAGGTGCTCGGCGAGCGGGGGGACCTGGCGGTCGTGTGCGCCGGCCGGGAGAAGCAATTTGCCATCGAGGACGCCTACACGGCGGGGAGACTCGTGAAGGCCCTGCGCAAGGGCTCGCGCAAAGTCCAGCTGAACGACGCGGGCCAGGCGGCGACGAGCCTGGCGGCGGCGTTCACGAGCTGGATGGAGGCACTGGAAGGCTCCGAAGCGGCGCGCCAGCTGGCCGAAGCGAACCTCGCCGACGACGTCGCGTTCGCGGCCCGGGCGGACCGCTTCGCGGTCGTCCCCACCTACGCCGACCGTCGCATCACATGAACCCGAAGGCGCGCCAGGAGCTGATCGGCATCGGGGCGCTCGTGCTCGGCGTCTTCCTCGGTCTCACCCTGCTGCCCGCACCGATCACGGGAGCGCTGGGCCGGGGCCTCGGGCTCTTTCTCTGGAAGGTGTTCGGGGCCGGGGCCGTCCTGATCCCGGTGCTGGGAGTCGGCTGGGCGCTGGGTGCGTTCGACCGGCTGGGGAGGCTCTCCGGTCCGCGCGCGGCCGCGCTTGGGGCGGGCCTCGTCCTGCTGCTCCCGTACGGCATCGGCATTTTCACCGGGGTCGGGCACGGATCGCTTCCCCCCGACTACGTCAGGTGGACGGCGAGCCAGCGGCTGGCGGGGCTCGGCCCGGGAACGCTCGCGAGCGCCGTGCACGCTGTCGTCGGGACCGCGGGCGGAATCCTGTTCGGGCTGTTCGCGCTTTCGGCGTTGGGGATCCTCACGGTCGGCTGGCATCCCCTGACCGTCCTGAGAAGCCGGGAGGCGGGAGGCGGGATGCGGGATGCGAGCAAACGGAAGGCCGCGACAAGGTCCAGCGTGTCGCTCGAGCAGCCCGCGGAGGAGCCCGCAGCGGAGCCGGATAGAAAGGCGGTGTCGCTCAAGGAGTCGCGCAAGACGAAGCCCACGCATCCCGCATCCCGCCTCCCCCATCCCGTCGCCGAAGGCGTTCTGATCCCGCCCCTCGATCTGTTGAACGCCCCCCCCCTGCAAGACCGCGACGCCGGGCTCGCGCAGATCGAGCTGATGGGACTGAAGCTCATCGAGACGCTCCAGACCTTCCGCGTGGAAGGCGCCATCGCCGGGCGGACCGTGGGGCCGGTCGTGACGCAGTACGAGGTGGCGCCCGGGCCGGGCGTGAAGGTCGGGCGGATCGCAGCCCTGGCCGACGACCTGGCGCTCGCGATGCGCGCGCCCAGCCTGCGCATCGTGGCGCCCATACCGGGGAAAGCCGCAGTCGGCATCGAGGTGCCGAACCCGCTGCCGCGGATGGTGCACATCCGCGAGCTGCTCGAAAGCCCGCAATACCCCGGAAATCGTGTGCTTCCTGTCGCCCTCGGAAAGGACCTGGAGGGCGAGCCGGTCGTGGCCGACCTCGCGAAGATGCCGCACCTGCTGATCGCCGGCGTCACGGGCTCGGGGAAGTCCGTCTGCATCAACACGATCATCACGAGCCTCATTTACACCCAGCCGCCCGAGCGGCTCAAGTTCCTGATGATCGATCCCAAGATGGTCGAGCTCTCGATGTACGCGGTGCTGCCGCACCTCGGGCTCCCCGTGGTGACGGGCCACCAGAAAGCGGCCAAAGTGCTGAAGTGGGCGGCGCTCGAGATGGAGCGGCGCTACAAGCTGCTGCACGCGAATCACACGCGGAACGTGGCGGACTTCAACCGCAAGGTCGAGGAGGGCAGGCCACTCAAGGGGCCGCGCGAGACCCTCGCCACTCAGGCCGGGGTGCAGCGGGAGCTGCCGCTCGACGGCGAGTACACCGAGGGCGTCCTCCCGTACGTCGTGCTGATCGTGGATGAGCTCGCCGACCTGATCCTCACCGTGCAGGGCGAGATCGAGACGCCTCTCGCCATGCTCGCGCAAAAGGCCCGGGCCATCGGCATCCATCTGGTGCTCGCCACGCAGCGCCCCTCGGTGAACGTCATCACCGGGCTCATCAAGGCGAACTTCCCGTGCCGCATCGCCTTCCGCGTATCGGCCAAGGTGGACAGCCGCACGATCCTCGATCAGAACGGGGCCGAGACGCTGCTCGGCAACGGCGACATGCTGTTCCTCCCGCCCGGGAAGAGCGAGCTGCTCCGCGTCCAGGGCGCGTTCATCTCCACCGAGGAGACGGAACGGCTGATGGAGTGGTACAAGAAGCAAGGGGTGGCGGCGATGCTGCCCGGTAAGCCCAGCATCGATGAGCAGGTGGAGGCGATCGGGGAAGAGAAGCAGGATGAAGACGGCGAGCTGGCCGGAAGCGAACCGGGTGAGCGGGACCCGCTCTTTCGCCAGGCCGCGGAGGTCTGCATTCAGAACCAGCTGGGCTCGACCTCGCTGTTGCAGCGCCGCATGAGCGTCGGCTACGGGCGCGCGGCGCGTATCATCGATCAGCTGGAGCAGGCGGGGATTCTAGGGCCCTCGAACGGGTCGAAGCCGCGCGATGTGCTGGTGGGTTTCGAGGCGTTGGACGAGATCTGTGGGCGACTCGGTTGATCGCAGAGCTGAGGGCAGGCCGCCCGCAGCGAAATGGTCCTGGTCGCAACAATAGGGTGCCGCAGTCCCGGGGGTGACGACGTAGCTTGCCCCGAGTGAACAGCGGTCTCCGCAGCGACCCGGCCGAGTGGAAAGACGAGCGTCACAAGCGGGGGCTCGCCGGCGAAAGACAGGCTATTCGGTACTTGTTGTCCCGCGGCTGGCGCATCGTGGCGCACCGGTTCCGGGTCGGCCACAAGGAGATCGATCTGATCGCCCGGCAGGGCAGCCTGGTCGCCTTCATCGAGGTGAAGTCGCGACGCGGGGACGCATTCGGCAGCCCGCTCGAAGCCGTGACCGGGGTGAAGCGGCGGGAGCTCGTCACGGCCGCCCGGGTCTGGGTGGATCGCTACGGCCGTCCGTCTGATGTCTACCGCTTTGACTGTATCACATTGGTTGATAATCACTTGGAGCATATAACAGACGCGTTTCGTCCGGGATGGCGATAGGCGTTGCTTCGGTTTATATTCGGGCCTCCGGAATGGAGGCTTCCACTCCTATGTCGAGGACACCCATGGCGGCCGAGAAGGAAGTCGCGAAGCTCACCGACGAGCGCAGGAAGGCTCTGAACCTCGCCATCACCCAGATCGAGAAGACCTGCGGCAAAGGCGCCATCATGCGGATGGGGGCAGACTCACCCCGGGTCCGGGTGGACGCGATCGGCACGGGCGCCATCAACCTGGACGCCGCCATCGGCGTGGGCGGCATCCCCCGGGGCCGGGTGACCGAGATCTTCGGCCCGGAATCGAGCGGCAAGACCACGCTGGCGCTTCACGTGGTAGCGAATGCGCAGCGAGTGGGGGGCGCGGCGGCCTACATCGACGCGGAGCACGCCCTCGACGTCGAGTACGCGAAGAAACTGGGCGTGGACATCGACAATCTCCTCGTCTCGCAGCCCGATACCGGTGAGCAGGCGCTCGAGATCACGGAGATCCTGGTGCGCTCCGGCGCCGTGGACGTGGTCGTGGTCGACTCGGTGGCGGCGCTCGTCCCCAAAGCCGAGATCGAGGGCGAGATGGGAGACTCCCTGCCGGGTCTGCAGGCGCGGCTGATGAGCCAGGCGCTCCGCAAGCTCGCGGGCGCCATCAACCGCTCGCGCACGGCCGTGGTTTTCATCAATCAGCTCCGCGAGAAAATCGGGATCATGTTCGGCAATCCCGAGACCACCAGCGGCGGGCGTGCGCTCAAGTTCTACGCGTCGGTACGGCTGGACATGCGGCGCATCGGCCCGGTGAAGGAGCGTGACGTGGTGATCGGCAATCACGTGCGCGTGAAAGTGGTGAAGAACAAAGTGGCGCCTCCGTTCCGCCAGGCCGAGTTCGACATCATGTTCGACGAGGGGATCAGCCACGAGTCGCTCCTGGTGGACATCGCGGCCGAGGCGGGGATCATCGAGAAATCGGGCGCCTGGTACGCGTACGGGAAGGAGCGCATCGGCCAGGGGCGCGAGAACGCCAAGCTCTACCTCAAGGACCATCCCGACCTCTCCGCCGAAATCGAGGCGAAAGTCAAAGAGCACCTCGGCGTCAAGGCCGCTGCTCCGGTCGCCGCGGACGAGGAGGGTCCCGCGCCCGAGGAGTGAGTGCCCGCCACGCCCTCGATCCTCACGGGACTGGCTCCCGATCCGCGGCAGCCGGGCTATCGCCTGGTGGAGGTGAATCGGTGGCGGTTTGCTTCTCTTCCGGCCGAAGGCTTGGACGGCCTTCGGCTCGAGGTCGGGTGCGAGCTTTCACGGGCCACGCTGAGCCGGCTTGAGGAGCTCGCCGACGCGGAAGCCGCCCAGCGGGCGGCGCTCCGCGCGCTGAGTCGGCGCTCGCACGCGCTGTCCGATCTCCGGCGCCGGCTGATCCAGAAGCAACACCCCCCAGCGGCCGTGGACGTGGCGCTCGAGCGTCTGGCGGCTCGCGGGCTGCTGGACGACCAGCGCTTCGCCGAGCAGTACGCGGCGACGCGCCTGGCCCGCGGGCGTGGGCCGTCGCGGCTGCTCCGAGACCTGCTCGCCCAGGGGGTGGACCGGCGCATCGCGGACGAGGCCGTGCG
>DATDFP010000273.1:0-3737 GCA_036522535.1 Gemmatimonadales bacterium | reverse complement strand
CGGAAGCCGGTCGCGGGGAAGAGGTAGTCGCCCAGCATCGCGCCGAGCTCGCGCGTCGCGCGGTCGGCGACGATCACCGTGGACGCGGTCACGGTGAAGGCTCCCCTGTGGGCGGTGAGGTGGGCCGGGCGCGGGACGACGGCGATCGAGGAGTCGAGCACGAGAGCCAGAGCCAGCGTGGCGAGCATTCGGGGAGCCTAACGCCGCGGTCCGGCCGGCAGGTGCTCCAACAGATAGCGCGTCAGGAGCGAGTACAGATGCAGTGACGTCCCGCGGCCCTCGCAGATGCAGTGGCTGCGGTTCGGATACTCCATGAAGTCGACCTGTTTGTCGAGCTCGATCAACCGGTTGAGCAGCCGCTCCGAGCCCTGGTAGTGGACGTTGTCGTCCCCCGACCCGTGCACCAGGAGCAGCCGGCCGCGCAGCCCCTCGGCATGGGTGATGGGCGACGCGGCCTCGTAACCCGCCGCGTTCTCCTGCGGAAGACCCATGTAGCGCTCCTGGTAGATCGTGTCGTAGAGCCGCTGGTCGGGCACCGGTGCCACGCTCATGCCCACCTGGTACACGTTCGGGTAGCGGAACAGCGCCTGGAGCGTGCTGGAGCCGCCGCCGCTCCAGCCCCAGATGGCGACTCGCGTCGAGTCGAGGTAGGGGCGGGACCGCGTGAGGGTGCGCACGGCGTCCGCCTGCTCGCGGCTCGAGAGCACGCCAATGGCCCCGTAGACGACCTTGCGCCAGGCGCGCCCCTTCGGCGCCGGTGTGCCGCGATTGTCCACGCTCGCGACGACGTAGCCCTGGTCGGCGAGCATACGCAACCACAACTCCACGCTCCCGAGCCACAGGTCGAGGACGGTCTGTCCCGCCGGCTCGCCGTAAACGTACATGAGCAGCGGGTAGGTCTTCGTGGCATCGAAGTCGCGCGGCCGGATCATCCACCCGTCGAGCGTCGCGCTGTCCGGCAGCGTCACTCTGAAGAACTCCGCCTTGCCGTCGGTGAGCGGCGCAACCGTTGCGCGCAGCTTCTCGTTCGCCGCCAGGGTCCGCACGACCGTATGGGAGGGGAGCCGCACCAAATCCGTCACGGGCGGCGTCCCGAACGTGGAATAGCGGTGCAACGCCCAGCGCGCGTCCGGAGAAACCTCGTAGCCGTGAGTGCCCGGCCGGTCCATCGGCGTCACGCGCTCCGGTTTGCCCGTCCCGTCGAGGCGCGAGCGGTAGAGGTAGCGCTGAGTGGCGTTGTCGGGTGAGGCGATGAAATAGATCCAGCCGCCCGGCTCGTCCAGGCCGACGACTCCAATGACGTCGAACGAGCCCGGCGTCACGAGCCGAACGGTCTTGCCGTCACGCGCCACCCGGTACACGTGCCGCCAGCCGTCGCGCTCGCTGACCCACGTGAACTCCTTCCCGGCTGCGAGCCATCGTACCCCGTCCACGACGTCCAGCCACGCGCTGTCCCGCTCGACGAGTACGGTGCGCACCGCGCCGGTGACGGCGTCGGCGAGCAGGACCCGGTCGACGTTCTGGCGCCGGTTGAAGCGCTGGAGCATTAGCTCGGCTGGACCGGCCCATTCCATCCGGGGCAGGTAGTTCTCGCGGGGGTCGTCGGGCACCTGGAGCCACGTGGTGGGCCCGCCGTCCGCGCTCACCACTCCCGCGGTGACGCCCGAGTTCCTGGTTCCCGCCTTGGGGTACTGGACCGGGATGACGAACGGGTAGAGGGAGTCGGTGTCGTTCGACAGCAGGAACGCGCGCACGCCGCTCATGTCGAAGTGCCAATAGGCAATCCTGGTCCCGTCGGGCGACCAGCGGAAGCCGTCCCGCAGGTCGAACTCTTCCTCGTAGACCCAGTCGCTCATCCCGTTCACGTGCAGCGAATCCGCCCCGCTCGTGAGTCGCGTGATCCGCCCGTCCCCGAGGCGCTCGACGTAAAGCTCGCCCTGGCGCACGTAGGCGACGCGGTCCGCCGTAGGGGAGAATTTGGCGTACATGAGCGACGACTCGGGCGCGTCACCACCCAGCCTCTTGAGGGCGCCGGTGCGGCGGTTGAGCACCCAGTAGTCGCCGCGCGTGTTTTGGCGCCAGACGCGGCGAGAGTTGGTGAACACCAGGAGCTGCGAGCCGTCAGCCGACCAGCCGTAGTCGTCGATCTCGAGCGCCACCGTATCCCCCGGGGGGATGAGCTGCCGCGCGGAGACGTACACGCTGCGCGCGCCGGTCGCCGCCTCGTAGCGCACGAGGTCGGACCCCGGCCCGTCGGCGGCGGCCTCGACCGTCGTGTAGGCGGCGCCTCCGTCTACCCAGCGAGCCGGGCCGAAGCGCTCCGGGGCGAAGTCCCGCGAGGCGAACAAGCGCCGCAGCATGTCACTCGCGGACGTGGGGAGCTGGGCGGTCAGACGGGGCGTCGCGAGCGCGCCCGCGAGGGCCACGAGGAGGGGGATTCGACGCACCGGTAACTCCATCCCCTAGGGGCGTGAGCGGTAAGCGGTAAGCGGTAAGCGGTGAGCGGGAAAGCGGTAGTGGAGTGCCCCGCTCACCGCTCACCGCTCACCGCCTTTCAGCCGCGCGCGGCGCGCGAGCGCCAGCATGGCAAGACCGAAACCCAGCAACACGAGGCCCCATACCAGATCGATGGGAATCCCGGTAGGGGCCGTGCCCGCCTGGCCGAGCGTGGCGGCGCCGTACGCGGCGAGCAGCGCTCCCAGCGCCACGAACAGCGCGCCTACCGGCATCCGCAGGTCCAGTCTCACGTCTCTTCCCGGCCAGGAGGGTGCTGAACAACCAATTTCGAGGACGTCTCCCGTCCGGACCCGTGCGTTGAAACGCCGGCTCGGCCAAAGGCAGGCGTCCTTAAGGACGCGCGGTCACGCCAAGCCGGCCCTTCAGGGCACGGTATCGACGCGGCAGGCGATGTTCGTGTCGAGGGCCTTTTCCGCATCCGGCTAGAAGAAGACCAGGTTCAAGAGAACCGTCAGCGTCAGCACGACCACCGCGAGCGGTGCGGGTCGCTCGTACCACCGCCTCGCCGCCTCTTCGGGCTTGGGGGTCAGCCCGTACACGAGCCCCCGCAACTCGTCCGCCGGCCGCGGCCGCGTGGCGAGGCTCACGGCAATGGTCACCACGAAGCACGTCACCCAGGCGACGATCGCGGTCCAGAACGTCTGCGCCAGCTCGCTCGGATACGTCGTCACGACGCCGAGGTAGCCGCCCTTCACGCCGACGGCGGCCCCTGCCGGCAGGGACAGGCCGTGGTGTGCGGCCGCGGCGAGCGTACCCGCGCCGAGCCCCGTGAACGCCCCGTGCCCGGTGGCCCGGCGCCAGAACATGCCCAGCGCGAACGTGGCGAACAGGGGCGCATTCACGAACGCGAACACGAGCTGAAGAAAATCCATGATGTTGTTGAACGACGCCGCCACGTATGCCGCCGCGACGGAGATCGCGACCCCGAAGACCGTGGCATACCGCCCCATCGCGAGATAGTGGGCGTCCGGCGCGCCCGGCCGGACGTAGCTCTGGTACAGGTCGTACGTCCACACCGTGTTGAACGCGGTCACATTGCCCGCCATGCCCGACATGAACGACGCGAGCAGCGCCGTGAGGCCGAGGCCGAGCATCCCGTCGGGGAAGAGCTTGATCAGCATCATCGGCGTCGCGAGGTCGAAGTCGAGCACCGGGCGTCCCGCGGCGTCCACGAGCGGCGTACCGGCCGCGGTGAGCTTCGGCGGGATGATGCCCCCGTG
>DATDFP010000272.1:0-4565 GCA_036522535.1 Gemmatimonadales bacterium | reverse complement strand
CGGTGAGCGGGCGCGCTCTTCGCGCTCGCGTGGCGGCTCACCTCGCGCCCACGCCGGCTGCGCGGGGGCGCCGGGCACCTCCGGACCGAGGCTGATCTCGTACTGGCCGTTATCGAGCTTGGTGAGCGTGAGAAAGCCCTTCCGCGCGGCCTCCACCACGAACTTGCTGAAGCGCGAGTAGCCCAGGTCTTTCTCGTTGAAGCTCGGATCGATCTCCTGCATCACCTGCTTCAGCCGGTCGGAGCGCATCACGTCGTTGTGGGCCGTCATCTGCTTCACCGCCTCCACGACCAGCTCCCACGGGTCGCGTCGCTCGTAGGCGACGTCGGACTCCTTGGTGAGGCCCGCGAGCTCGGAGTACGAGTAATACTCGTCGCAGTTCTGGATGAGGAGATCGCTGGACGACTCCCGGATCCCGACCCCGATCACGTACTTGCCGTACTCCTTGAGCTTCACGACGAGCGAGGAGAAGTCCGAGTCGCCGGAGAGAAGGATGAACGTCCCGATCTCCGGCCGGGTGAACACCAGCTCCAGCGCGTCGACCGCCAGGCGAATGTCCGTCGCGTTCTTCTTGGTGGCGCCGGCCGCGGGCGCCCAGATCAAATCGATCGAGGAGGCCGAGAGCGGCGCGACGTACTGCGGATAGCGGCGCCAGTCGGCGTAAGCGCGCTGCACCGCCACCTTTCCCTTGATGAGGTCCGAGGAGAGCAGACGCTTGAGCTCCGTTTGGAGGTCGGAGCGGATCCCCATCGTCACGTTGTCGAAGTCGATCAGGAGCGCGGCGTTAGGCGCGTGGGCGGGCGGCTCTTTGTAGACCGGCCGGGGCAAATGAGCATGTGTCTGCGATGTCATGTTGTACTCAGTTCCAGGCTCACGACCTGCGCGAGCTCCCGTCGCTTCACCGTTCCGCTCCCGGTCAGCGGCAAGGTGTTGAAGAAGCGCACCAGGTCGGGCACTTTGTAGTCGGCGACGGCCTCACGGCAGAAATCCTTGAGCTCGTCGCCGGTAACGATGGAACCCTCCGTGGCCAGGACGCACGCGCAGATCAGCTCGCCCAGCATCTCGTTGGGGATGCCGACGACGCACGCGTCGCCCACGGCAGGGTGCGTCCGGAGGAGGTCCTCCAGCTCGCGGGGGTAGATCTTGTAGCCGCCGCGGATGATCACCTCGTTGCGGCGGCCCACGATTCTGACGTAGCCGTCCTCGTCCACGATCGCGAGATCGCCCGTCAGGAAAAATCCCTCGGACGTGAAGGAGCGCGCCGTCTCGCTGGGCATCCGATAGTAGCCCAGCATGACGTTCGGTCCCCTCACGGCCAGCTCGCCCACCGCTTCGGGGCCGTGGAGCGCGCCGCTCTTCAGGTCCACCACCTTGACTTCGACTCCGGAGATGGGCCGGCCGACCGTGTGCGACCGCCGCTCCGGGAGGTCGTCGAAACCGGTCATCGTCACCGTGGGCCCCGTTTCGGTCAGCCCGTAGGCGATCTGCACGTCGCACCACTGCCGGATGCGACGCACCAGGTCCGGGGAAACCGGGCTCCCCGCGACGATGCCCGTTCGACACGTGGTGGGCCGGTGCTCCTCAAACGAGGGATCGCGCATGAGGAGCTCGAACATGGTGGGGACGCCGTGCACCACGGTCACGCGCTCGCGCCGGATCAGATTCAACGCGTCGCGCGCGTTGAACCGCTCCTGAAGCACGAGTGTCGCGCCAGCCGTAACCGCCACGGAGACGACGTGCAGCCCGAAAATCCCGAAGAGCGGGACCGCGCCGAGCGCCCTGTCCTCGCCGGTATGCCGCAGCAGCTCCGCCGCGGCATGCGCCGTCAGGCAAACGTTCCGGTGCGACAGCGTCACGCCCTTCGGCTTCCCCATGGTCCCCGAGGTGTACAGGATGACGAGCGGTGCGGCGACGTCGGCCGGCGATGATGGGGCGCGGGCCGGGCGCTTCGACACGAGGTCGGCGTAGCGGTACATCCGGCTGTCGAGCCAGCGCTCACTCGCGCCGACGGTGACGATGGCCCCCAGGTCGGGGAGATCGGGCAGCAGCCTGTGATACAACTCCACGTAGTCCACGTCGCCATAGGCTTCGGGGACCACGGCGGCCCGGACCTCGGCGTGCCGCAGCTGATGCTTGAGTTCGTGGAAACTGAGCGAGGGGTCGAGCGGCACCAGGGCCACACCCTCGTAGGCCGCCGCAAGAAGGGTCACGACCCATTCCGGCCAGTTCGGCAGATCGACCGCCAACCGGTCACCCGGCTTGAGGCCCAGACCGCTCAGCGCCTGGCCGAGCGCCCGCGCCTCCCGTTCGACCTGCGCATAGGTCATCCGGCGCGACCCGAAGACCAAGAATTGCCGCTCTGGATGCTCCTTCGCCCGCTGCGCGAAGATCGCTGCCAGATGACCCGTCGCCACGTCTGCCACGTCCCCCACAGTGTCGAGTCTTTGAAAGTAAATAACTTGCGCCGCCACGGCCACTACGCCTCCGTTGCGATGTTTGACAAAACGCCAAACTTGTACTACTGTATTACGACATCAATACAGTCTCTCTCTGTGTTTGACCAGGTAGATCCCCGTAGCCCGACGCCGCTGTATGCGCAAATCGCCAATCGCCTCAGGATCGCGATTGCATCAGGCGAGTTGCGACCCACTGCGCCCCTGCCGTCGGTGCGGCAACTAGCCGCGCAACTGCGGGTCAACCCGGCCACGGTGGTCCAGGCGTATCGAGACTTGGAGGATGAGGGATTCGTGGAGATGCGACAGGGTGCAGGCACGTTCGTGCGAGAAGTCGCCCCCGAAAGCCGGGGTCGCGAGCGGGCACGTCAGGCTTCCGCACTCGTCCGCAAGATGCTCACCGAAGCAGGTCGCCTCGGCGTGTCAATCCAGGAGCTGCAGGCCGCCATTGCCGAGGAGATCGGTGTGGGGACGTCATGAATCACGCCATCGAGACCCAGCAGTTGCACTACCGCGCGGGGAAGACGTTCGAGATCAAGAACCTTGACCTGCACGTCGCACGCGGCTCGATCTACGGTTTCCTCGGACCTAACGGTTCCGGCAAGACCACGACGATCCGACTCGTGCTGGGTCTCGTCCGCCCGCTCGCGGGTCGCATCACCGTGCTCGGCTGCGACGTTCCGCGCGACGCGCCCCGCGTCCTCGCGCGCGTCGGGTACGTGCCCGAGCAGCCGCATCTCGACCCCACCCTCACGGTCCGCGAGACGCTGCGCTTTCAGGCTGCGTTCTACTCGACGTGGGATTGGCCGTGCGCGGAGCGGCTGCGCCGGCAGTTCGAGCTCGACGAGCGCACGGCATTCGGCCATTTGTCCAAGGGGCAAAAGGGGAAACTGATGACCCTGCTCGCCCTGGCCCAGCGGCCGGAGCTGCTCGTACTCGACGAGCCGACCGACGGGCTCGACCCGGTCGTGCGCCGGGACATCCTGTCCGCGCTGCTCGACTACGTCTCCGAGCGGCATGCCACCGTCTTGGTCTCGAGTCACCTGGTGCACGAGCTCGAGCGCATCTGCGACTGGATCGGGGTCATGGACAACGGCCGACTGGTCATCGAGTTGCCGATGGAGCGCTTCAAGAACGGCATCAAACGCCTCCGCGTCGCCGGCGCGCCTCCGAGCGTCGCGGGCCCGCCATTCGTGCTGCTCGCGCGGGAGCGCGCGAACGGGGCTGCCGAGACGTGGATCGTCCGTGAGTGGGAGCCGGAGATGGCCCGCTACTTCGAGACCATCGGCGCCTCCCTGCGCGACGTGATCGACCTGGATCTCGAGGAGGGGTTCGTGGAGCTGCTCCGCACCTTCCGGGTCCCGCGTCCTTAAAGAGGAGCCCAACATGTTTCGCGTGATGCTATACGGTCAATGGAAGTGGTCCCGCCTGATCATCGTGCTCGCCACGGTGGCGGGCTTCGCCCTGCCGATCATCTCCGTGCAGGGCGCGGTGGAGAGCGAGCAGAGCCCGTTGCGGGTCGAAGAGCTGCTGGACGCGGTGCAGAAGTGGGGCGTGCTCTACCCCGTCCTCGCTGCCGCACTGGGCCTGCTCGTCGCGATCATGACCTGGGCGCCCGACCATCGCGGGCGACACGTGCACGCGCTGTCGCTCCCCCTGCCCCGCTGGCGATACGTGCTGCTACGGTTCTTCTGCGGCGCGCTGCTCCTCGCGGCGCCCGTGCTGGCGGTTCTCGCCGGCTCCCTGCTCGCTACCGGGACGGCGACGATTCCGCCGGGCCTGCAAGGCTACCCGGCGGCGCTGGCGCTGCGGTTCGCACTGGCCGTCGTCGTGGCCTACGCAGTGTTCTTTGCGGTTTCCGCGGGCACCGCGCGCACCGCCGGCGTCATCCTGGGGCTCATCGGCGGCGTCATCCTGGTGCAGATCATCGCGAACGTCGCGAACCTCAATTGGGACCTCTTCGACAGGCTCCAAATCCTGGTCCTCAACTGGCCCGGTCCGTTGGCGATCTTCACCGGCCGGTGGATGCTGATCGATGTGTAGGAGCCGATTGCTTCTGCTGTTGGTGCTCGTGGTCGGCGGCCGGCAGCTCCGGGGACAGGGACTCGAACG
>DATDFP010000271.1:0-13637 GCA_036522535.1 Gemmatimonadales bacterium | reverse complement strand
ACTGGCGAACGTCGCGGGGGCGTTTGAAGTGCGGAACGCGGAAGTCGGAACGCGGAACCGTTCCGCATTCCCACTTCCCCCTTCCGCGTTGATCCTGGTGGACGACGTCCTTACCACGGGCGCGACGCTGGCCGAGGCCGCACGAGCCCTGGTGCAGGCGGGCGCGCGCACCATTCTGGCGGTGACGTTCGGCCGGGCCGTCGTTCCCGACTTCAGCTAGTGCCGCTCCAACTTGTCGAGCCTAAATACCGATCCGTGACGCGCTGCATCTACGGCCCGAAGCGCGCCGGAACCGTGGGCGCAATAGTTGGAACGGCACTAGTCAGGGGTGGTTGAGGAGTTGCGACCGGTGATCACACGGGCTGAAGCCCGGCCTAGGGCTGCGGGGTCCGTCCTGAAGGACGGCGGCGTTCCAGCGTCCTTCAGGACGCGCTCGCGCCGAGGGAGCCCTTCAGGGCGTCCAATCAATCAACTCGGGATCCTTCAGGGAGTCTTGCACCACTGCGCTAGTGCGGTTGCGGCCAATCCTGCATAGGTTTGCAGGAAAACTCGGATCTTTCACGAGGAATGCAGCGAAGCCACCCTTCCAGGAGCGAGAGCAATGGCGGTTCGTGTGGGCATCAATGGGTTCGGTCGGATCGGGCGCAACGTGGTGCGAGCGGCGGTCCTGATGAAGCAGTCGGGCCTCGAGTTCGTGGCGGTGAACGACATCACGGACACCAAGACGCTCGCGCACCTTCTCAAGTACGACTCGGTGCACCGCCGCTTCCCCGGGACCGTCGAGGCCCAGGGCAGCACTCTGGTGGTGAACGGCAACGCGATCAAGGTGTCGGCCATCAAGGAACCCGAGAAGCTTCCGTGGAAAGACCTCGGGGTTGAGGTCGTGCTCGAGAGCACCGGCCGGTTCACGGACCGTGAGGGCGCCGAGAAGCACCTCGCCGCGGGGGCGAAGCGGGTGGTGATCTCCGCGCCGGCGAAAGGCGACGACATCACCATCGTCATGGGCGTGAACCACGAGAAGTACGACCCCACGAAGCACCGCATCGTCTCGAACGCCTCCTGCACCACGAACTGCCTGGTGCCCGTGGTGAAGGTCGTGCTCGACAACTGGGGCTTCAAGCACGGATTCATGACCACGGTCCACAGCTACACCAACGACCAGCCGATCCTCGACCTGCCGCACAAAGACCTGCGGCGCGCCCGCGCGGGGGCGCTAAGCGTCATCCCGACGACGACGGGCGCGGCGAAGGCCACGAGCCTCGTGATCCCCGAGCTGAAGGGCAAGATCGACGGCGTCTCGCTGCGCGTGCCGACGCCGGACGTGTCCCTCGTCGATCTCAGCGCCGAGGTCGAGCGCAAGACGACGATCGACGAGGTGAACGGCGCCTTCAAGCAAGCCGCTTGCTCGAGCCTCAAGGGAATCCTCGACGTCAGCGAGGAGCCGCTGGTCTCGGCGGACTACATCGGGAGCCTGTACTCGAGCGTGGTCGACGCCATGTCCACCAACGTGATCGACGGGACGTTCGTGCACCTGTCGGCCTGGTACGACAACGAGATGGGGTATTCGGCGCGGTGCGTTGATCTCCTCGCCCATATCGCCGCCAAGCGGTGAGCCGGAAGCGAACCCTGCGGGACCTGCCGGCCGCCGCCCTGGACGGCAAGCGCGCCCTGGTGCGGGTGGACTTCAACGTGCCGCTCAAGGACGGCCGGGTCACGGACGACACGCGCATCCGCGCCGCGCTTCCCACGATCAACTATCTGCGAGAGAAGGGCGCGCGGGTCGTCCTGCTCTCGCACCTGGGCCGCCCCAGGGGCGTCGACCCCGCGTTTTCCCTCAAGCACATCGTGCGGGACCTCGAGCGCCTGCTCGGCGCGCCGGTCGAGGTCATCCCCGATCCCGCGACGGGCGCCGCCGCGACGCGCCGGCTGCCACGCGGCGGCGTGGCGCTCGTCGAGAACACCCGCTTTTGGCCCGGCGAGGAGGCGAACGACCCCGCGTTCGCCGCTCTCCTCGCCGCGCTCGGCGACTTCTACGTGAACGACGCGTTCGGCTCCGCGCATCGGGCCCATGCGTCCACGGAGGCCGTCGCCCACCTGTTGAAGCCCGCCGTCGCCGGGTTCCTGATGGAGCGGGAGCTCGAGTACCTCGGTGACGCGCTGGATAAGCCCCAGCGCCCCTTCGTCGCGGTGCTGGGTGGCGCGAAGATCTCCGGGAAGATCGACGTGATCCAGGCCCTCGTGCCGAAGGTGGACGAGATCCTCGTCGGCGGCGGGATCGCGAACACGTTCTTTCTCGCGATCGGATTTAGCGTGGGCGGCTCGCTCGTGGAACCGGAAAAGAAGGACCTCGCCCGGGCGCTCATCGCCAGGGCGGGGGCGAAGCTCATCCTCCCACGGGGGGCCGTCGTGGCGCCGAGCCTCGAGCGCGCGGCCGAGCGGCGAGAGGTCCCCTCCGACCGGATCCCGCCGGACTGCGCCATCTTCGACATCGATCAGGCCACGCGGCTCGACTTTGGGGCGCGCATCCTCCAGGCGAAGACGATCGTGTGGAACGGGCCGATGGGCGTGTTCGAGACGCCGCCGTTCGACGCGGGCACGCGCGCAATCGCCGAGGCCATGGTGGCGGCGGGCGAGCGTGGCGCGGTCACCATCGTGGGCGGCGGAGATTCGGCCGCCGCAGTGGCGGGGTTCGAGGACAAGCTCACCCACATCTCCACCGGCGGAGGGGCGTCACTCGAGTTCCTCGAAGGGAAGCCGCTCCCCGGCGTCATGGCCCTCGAGGACGCGTGAGGGAGCTCAGCTTCGCGGCCAACTGGAAGATGCACATTGGCCCGGACGACGCCCGCTCCTACCTCAGGACCTTCCGCGCGCGCTACGACCGCCGCGAGGACCGCAGTGTCTGCTTCTTCCCCCCCGCGGTGTCGCTCGAGGCGGCGGCCCAGGCCGTCCGCGAGCGGCCCGATCTGTCGGTCGGCGCCCAGGACATTTACTGGGAACCGAAGGGCGCCTTCACGGGCGCGATCTCGGCGCCCCTCGCAGCCCAGGCCGGGGCGAAGGCGACGCTCATCGGACACTCCGAGCGCCGCCACGTGTTCGGCGAGAGCGACGAGGATACCGGAAAGAAGACCGTCGCGGCGCTGGCTTCGCGTCTCGCTCCGGTGCTGTGCGTGGGCGAGACGCTCGCCGAGCGCGAGGCCGGACACACGCTCGCGGTCGTGAAGCGCCAGCTCACCGCGGCACTCGGGAGCCTCGACGGCGCGAGGCTCGCACAGATCACGATCGCCTACGAGCCCGTCTGGGCGATCGGCACGGGGCGGAACGCCACGCCGCGCGACGCGGCGGCGGTGCATCGCGAGATCCGCGGCTGGCTCACTACCCGGGGGGCGGCGCGCGCGCGGGTGTTGTACGGCGGGAGCGTGAGCCTCAAGAACATCGCGGAGCTGCTCGCGGAGCCGGAGCTCGACGGCGTGCTCGTCGGAGGCGCCTCGCTCGATCCGGAGGGTTGGGCCGAGCTTGTGCAGACCCGCGGCGCATAGCTATTATCCCGCGGCATGTACAACGTGCTGCTGTTCGTCCTCATCGTGGACGCGTTAGTCCTGGCCGCAGCGGTTCTGCTGCAGGCCGGCCAGGGCGGCGGGCTCGCGTCGCTCGGTGGGGGCGCCGGGACCGAGCAGTTCATGGGCGGGCGGCAGGCGACCACTCTGTTGACCAAGATCAGCTGGTGGGGCGCCGGGATCTTCCTGTTCGTGTCCCTCGTGCTCGCCATCATGTCCTCGCGCGGGTCCGCGCCGAGATCGGTGATCGATACCGAAGCTCCAGCGCCGGCTCCGGTGCAGGCCACGCCGCTGCCGATCCAGGGAACGCCGCAGCCGGCGCCCGCGGCCCCGGCCACGCCCCCCAAGCAGTCGCAACCCTCAGGCAAGAGACCGCCCGATCGCTGAGCGTCAGCCCGCCTACGTCCTCCTAGAAGACGGAGCCTGGTTCCCCGGATCGGCTCCCTTCAGCTTCGAGCCGACGTATGCCGAAGTCGTCTTCACCACCAATCTGTCGGGGTACCAGGAGGTGTTCACCGATCCCTCCTACCTCGGGCAGATCGTGGTGATGACGGCGCCGATGATCGGCAACTACGGCATCAACCCGGAAGACGTCGAGTCCGACCGGCCGCGGGTCGCCGGGGTCGTGGTGCGCGAGCTCTCGGGCCGTCCGTCGAACTGGCGGGCAACCGGCGCCCTCGCCGATTGGCTCGCGGCCGCGCGCGTGCCGATTGTCGCCGAGGTCGATACGCGCCAGCTCACGCGCCACATCCGCTCCAAGGGGGCCATGCGCGGCGCCGTGGCAATCGGCCCGCAGCCGAGCGACGCCGTCCGCGCCGCGCTCGCCGCGAGCCCCTCGATGGACGGCCTCGACCTCGCCACCTGTGCGACCGTCGCGAGCGAATACGTCGAGGGGCCCGCCGACGCACCCCGCCACATCGTGGCCTACGACTACGGGATGAAGCGCAACATCCTGCGGCTGTTCGTCCAGAACGGCTGCCGCGTAACCGTTGTCCCAGCTCAGACTCCGGCCGGACGCGTCCGAGAGCTGGCGCCCGACGGGTTGTTTCTCTCCAACGGCCCCGGAGACCCCGCCGCTGTCGGCTATGCCATCACGACGCTGCGCGAGCTGGCCGATGGCCGGCTGCCGATCTTCGGCATCTGCCTGGGCCACCAACTGCTCGGGCTCGCACTCGGCGGACAGACGGTCAAACTTCCATACGGGCACCGAGGGGGCAACCACCCAGTCATGGATCTTGCGACAGGACAAGTACTTATAACGTCGCAGAACCACGGCTTCGCGGTGCGGGGTGATGGTGACGCGGTCCCAGGTGCCAAAGCGCTCGAAGTGACCCACCGTAACCTCAATGATGGAACCGTGGAAGGGTTGAAGCACCGAGAGGCTCCCATCTTCGCGGTGCAATACCACCCCGAGGCGTCTCCGGGCCCTCACGATGCCCAACCGCACTTCCGGCAGTTCCTCCAAGCTCTTGACACACAATAGGTAAGCTCGTATGTTGGCCGCTCATCTGTGGCAGCCCTTGGGCCCTTCGAGGGGGACGGATGACGAAGGCCGACCTGGTCGAGAAGGTCACCGCTCATATCGCACGCACCGCCGGTCCCCTCATTTCAAAAAAGGACTGCGCCCGCGTCGTCGACTCCTTCCTGGACGCCGTGAAGGCAGCGCTCGCTGAGCAGCATAACATTGAGATACGCGGGTTTGGGACCTTCAAGATCCGCCAGCGTAAGACTCGCATGGCGCGCAACCCGCGCACCGGCGATCCGGTCGAAGTGGCCGCTCGTCCCGTCCCTGTCTTCAAGCCCAGTAAGGAGTTGCGAGCGATGGTGGCGGAGGCGAGCGAGCGAGTCACGCCCTGACCCCACGCCTGGCGCCGTACCGGCGGCCCGGACTAACCGTCTGGGCCGCTTTGTTTTGCAGAAGTGGCTTGTATCCAACCCTTCCCGGAGCGTCCGCGTGCGTTCGCTACTGACGCCACTCTTGATCGCCGTCCCGCTGTCCGCCCAAACCGTTCAATATGAAGTGTCCGTGGCTTCGGCCTCGGCACACTTGCTTCATGTCGCCGCCGACTTTCCCACCCGCGGCCAGGACACGCTGTACGTCTCGCTCCCCGCATGGAGTCCCGGCGCCTACGAGATCCAGAACTACGCGCGCTACGTGCGTCACTTCGCCGCCAAGGGCTCATCGGGGCAGCCCCTGTTTTGGGACCGCTTCGACAAGGACACCTGGCGGGTTGCGACGGGCAGGAGCGACCGCGTGACGATCGCATTCGATTATCTCGCGGACACGATCGATCTCTCGATCGCTCGCCTTGTGGACGACTTCGGCCAGTTCCTCGGCACAAACCTGTTCCTGTACGAGGAGGGCCAGCTCGATCGGCCGGCTGAAGTGCGCTTCGCGCTGCCGGCGGGATGGCAGGTGACGACCGCGCTGAAGGGCTCGGGGACGGGGCCCTACAGGGCCGCCGACTACCACGAGCTCGCCGATGCGGAGTCGTTCATCGGGAAATACAGCCTCGACTCGATTCGCGTGGACGCGAGGTCGATCCGGATCGCAGTGTGGCCAGCTGACGCCTATTCACCGACCGTCGCGCGCAACGTGCGTACCGACCTCGAGAAAATCGCGAAGACGGAGAACGCATTGTTCGGCGGCCCGCCGTACGACGGCTACACGGTCTTCTTCAACGTCATCCGCGAACCGGTGAACTTCGGGGGCGGGCTCGAACACAGCGGCGCGCAGTTCGACATCATGCCGGCGGGTGCGTTCGCCGACGCCGCCGGGAACCTGGGCAGCTTCATGGTGCCGCTCATGTCCCACGAGTACTTCCACATCTTCAACGTGAAGCGGATCCGGCCCTCGGACATGTGGCCCTACGACTACCACGGGGAGCAGTACACTCCGCTCCTGTGGTGGTCGGAGGGCGTCACGGACTATTACGCGGACCTGACCAACATCCGCTCCGGGCTCTGGACCGCGGAGCAGTTCTTGAGCAACGTCGCGGCGGACATGCGGCAGGTGGAATCGACGCCCGAGCCGTGGAGCGAGGAGGACGGCAGCGTCGCGACGTGGATCAACGAGATCTTCGTCAATAGCTCGCAGCTGTACTACCCGAAGGGCGCCCTGACCGGGCTGTTGCTCGACATCTCGATTCGCGACGCGACCGACAACCGTCACGGTTTGGACGACGTCATGCGGGCCCTGTACACCCGCTTCTATCAGCAGCGCAAGGGGTTCCGCACGGCGGACCTGCTCGCCCTGCTGCGCGAGCTCGGCATGCCGGACGCGGACCGGTTCTACCAGCAGTACATCAACGGTCGCGAGCCGCTCCCCTACGAGACGGTGCTTCCCAAGGGGGGGATCGCCATCACCCGCCAGACGGCTTCCACGCCGTTCCTCGGCGTCAACGCCCAGCCCGGCCCGGAGCGCCAGCTGGTGGTGCAGGATGTGGTAGCGGGGAGCTCGGCGGACGAAGCCGGCGTGAAGTCGGGTGACGTGCTCATGAAGGTGGGCGACGTGGAGGCCCGCACGGACCAGGACTGGGGTGCGATGTTCCGCCGGCGCTACCGCGGGCAGGCCGGCGCGCCGCTCACGATCACCGTTCAGCGGGATCAGGCAACCGTCACCCTCAACACCCAGGTGCGCGAGCGGGGGGTGACGACGTTCGACGCGACGCTCGCTCCCACTCCCACCCCGAAACAGGCCAGGATCTGGCGGGGACTATCCTCCGGTTCCACCGGCAGTTGACGGGCGCTATCTTCCTCGCCATATGCAGCTCGGCGTCGCGTCCGGAACGGTTCGCGTCCAGTTCTTCGCCCGCTACGCGGAGATGGTGGGGCGCCGCGAGGCGGCGGTCGTAGTGACGCTCCCGGCCACCGTCGGCGACGTGGTGCGCCGGGTGCGCGAAGAGCTGCCCGGCGCCCGCGGTCTTCCGGAGCGCCCGCTCACCGCCGTGAACCTGAAGCACGTGAAGCTCGACGCTACGGTACGGGACGGCGACGAGGTGGCGCTGTTACCGCCGATCGCGGGGGGATGAAACGAATGCGGAGTGCGGAATGAATAGGACGAATGCGGAGTGCGGAATGCGGAATGCGGAATTGAACGGGCAAGTCCGATCCCGGAAATTGGCCACCGGCTACGACCGCGGGGCGGACCATTCCGCATTCCGCACTCCGCATTCCGCATTCGGTACAGACGCGCCATGAGCTATCTCACCCGCTCCCCCATCTCCCTCGACGCGCTGCTCGCCGAGGTCTCTTCGCCCGAACGCGGCGGCACGTGCGCGTTCCTGGGCACCGTGCGCAACGGCCCCGAGGAGCACGGCGTGACCGCGATCGAGTACTCGGCATACGACGAGATGGCGGATGCCGAGCTCGGCCGCATCCTCTCTGAGGCGCGGGAGCGGTGGCCCCAGGCGCGCGCCGGCGTGCGTCATCGGATCGGCAAGATCACTGCGGGGGAGGCCAGTATCGCGATCGTCGTTGCTGCCCCGCACCGCGCGCAGGCGTTCGAGGCATGCCGCTACGTCATCGAGGAAGTGAAGCGCCGCGTCCCCGTCTGGAAGAAGGAGCTGCGGCTCGACGGCACCGCCGTGTGGGTCGATCCCTCCGGCCAGCCGACGACCTCCCCCCCGGTACCCAGCTTCTCCCGCGTCGCGGAGGGGGGAGACGGCCATGTCTGAAGCGCTTCACGACACGTTCGGCCGGCCGCTCGCGAGCCTGCGCGTCTCGGTGACCGACCGCTGCAACATGCGGTGCCGCTACTGCATGCCCGAGGACGAGTACGTGTGGCTGCCGCGCGAGTCGATCCTCACCTTCGAAGAGATCGCCCGTCTCGTGCAGGTCTTCGCGGGACTGGGCGTGCACAAAGTCCGGCTGACGGGCGGCGAGCCACTGCTTCGGCAAGACCTCGCGACGCTGGTGGAGATGATCACGCAGGTCGGGGGCGGGGTCGGGGCCGGGGGCGCGGGCCTCACCGATCTCGCGCTGACGACGAACGGCCTGTTGCTGGCGAAGCACGCCGCCGCGCTGCGGCGGGCGGGCCTGCGCCGGGTCACCGTGAGCCTCGACACCCTGCGCCCGCAACGCATGCTGGCCTTCGCGAAGAGCGCCCGCCACGCCGACCTGCTCGGCGGGATCGCGGCGGCGCGGGCGGCGGGGTTCGAGCGACTCAAGCTCAACACCGTCGTGATCCGCGGCTTCAACGACGACGAGCTGGCCGACCTGGTCGACTTCGCCCGAGCCCACGACGCCGAGGTCCGCTTCATCGAGTACATGGACGTGGGCGGCGCGACGCGCTGGTCCATGGACCAGGTGGTCTCGCAGCGCGAGATCCTCGATGCGCTGAGCCGTGCCTACGGCCCGATCGAGCCGCTCCAGGAGAACGGACACTCTTCGGCGCCGGCGGAGCGCTTCCGGCTGCGGGACGGCACGACCTTCGGCGTGATCGCGTCGGTCACGGCGCCGTTCTGCCGCACCTGCGACCGCAGCCGTCTCACCGCGGACGGCGCCTGGCTCTTGTGCCTGTACGCGGAGCACGGCCTGGACCTGCGGGAGCCGCTGCGTTGCGGTGCGACGAACGAGGCACTGGCCGCGCTGATCGCCGCCGCCTGGCGCGCCCGCAGCGACCGCGGCGCCGAGGAGCGGCTCGGGCTGCCCCGGCGCGGCGCGCTCTATCAGCTGGACGGCCTGCGCGCCGACCCGCACCGTGAAATGCACACCCGGGGCGGGTGACCTCCCCCCATGGTTGAGAAGATCACCGTGGTCGGCGCCGGGAACGTCGGCGCGACCGCCGCGCAACGCCTGGCCGAGAAGGAGCTCGCCAGGAGCGTCGTCCTCGTCGACGTGATCGAGGGCGTGCCGCAGGGGAAGGGGCTCGATCAGTGGGAGTCGGCGCCGATCGAGGGGTTCGACACGCGCGTGGTGGGCGCGAACGACTACGGCCCCGCCGCGGGGAGCGAGATCGTCGTCGTGACGGCGGGGATCGCCCGCAAGCCCGGCATGAGCCGCGACGATCTGGTCCGTACCAACGCCGACATCGTGAAGCAGGTCTCTCAACAGATCAAGCGCAACTGCCCGAACGCGATTGTCCTCGTCGTCTCGAACCCGCTCGACGTGATGTGCTGGGTCACGAAGCAGGTCACGGGATTCCCGCGAGAACGGGTCATCGGCATGGCGGGCGTGCTCGACACGGCCCGTTATCGCGCGTTTCTCGCAGCGGCGCTCGACGTGTCGGTCGAGGACATCCAAGCGATGGTGCTGGGCGGCCACGGCGACACGATGGTGCCGCTCGTCTCATATACGACCGTTTCCGGAATCCCCGTCACCCACTTCCTCGACCGAGCCGCGCTCGGCAAGATCGTCGAGCGCACCCGGAACGGCGGCGCCGAGATCGTGAGCTACCTGAAGACCGGCTCGGCGTACTACGCGCCGTCCGCCGCCGTGGTGCAGATGGTCGAGGCGATCGTGCGGGACAAGAAGCGGGTGCTCCCGTGCGCCGCGTGGCTCGAGGGCGAATACGGCCTTTCGGGTATGTACTGCGGAGTGCCGTGCAAGCTCGGCCGCCGGGGCCTCGAGCAGGTGATCGAGGTGAAGCTGTCGGCGGACGAGCAGGCGGCGCTGAACAAGTCGGCGGAAGCGGTGAAGGAGACAATGAGGGCGGTGACGCTGTAGAGACGTCAGACGTCAGACATCAGACGTCAGACGTCAGAGGGACTAGGGCTCTGCACCGTCTCCACTGAGGTCTGACGTCTGACGTCTGAATGTCGAAGTGAAGTAGTCCCGATTGAGCCGGGCGATGAAATCGATGCTGATCTCCTTGGGGCATGCGGCCATGCACTCGCCGTGATTGGTGCACGCCCCGAATCCTTCCGCGTCCATCTGCGCCACCAGTCCTTCGACCCGGGAGTAGCGCTCCGGCTGGCCCTGCGGCAGGAGCCCGAGGTGGGAGACCTTGGCCGCGACGAACAGCATCGCTGAGGCGTTGGGGCACGCGGCGACGCAGGCGCCGCAGCCGATGCACTGGGCCGCGTCCATGGCGAGGTCGGCGTCCCGCTTGGGCACGAGCAGCGAGTTCGCCTCGGGCGCACTGCCGGTGCGCGCGGTGATGAACCCGCCGGCCTGGATGATGCGGTCGAACGCGCTCCGGTCCACGACCAGGTCTTTGACGACCGGGAATGCCCGCGCCCGCCACGGCTCGATCCAGATCGCGGCGCCGTCCGCAAAGTGGCGCATGTGGAGCTGGCAGGCGGTGGTGGCCCGCTCGGGCCCGTGGGGCCGGCCGTTGATCACCATGCCGCAGGCGCCGCAGATCCCCTCGCGGCAGTCGTGGTCGAAGGCGATCGGCTCCTCCCTCCGGGCGACGAGCTGCTCGTTCAGCACGTCGAGCACCTCGAGGAACGACATGTCCGGGCTCACGTCGGCGACGTCGTACCGGACGAACTCGCCCCGCGCCGCGGGTCCCGTCTGACGCCAGACGTGCAGCTCCACCTTCATTACCGGTAGCTCCGCACCGAGGGGTGCACGGCCTCGAACGCGAGCGGCTCCCGGTGAAGCACGGGCGTGTTGCCGACGCCCGTGAACTCCCAGGCGGCGACATGGGCAAACCGGTCGTCGTCACGCTTGGCCTCGCCCTCGGCCGTCTGATATTCCTCGCGGAAGTGGCAGCCGCACGACTCCTCGCGCTGCAGCGCGTCGTAGCACATCTCCTCGGCGAACTCGAAGAAGTCCGCCACGCGGCCGGCGCGCTCGAGCGCCTGATTCAGGTCCTCACTACCGCCGCCCACGTACACGTCGTTCCAGAATTCCTCGCGCAGGCAGCGCACCCGCTCGAGCGCCTCGCGCAACCCCTGGGCGTTGCGGGACATGCCGCACTTGTCCCACATGACACGACCGAGCTCGCGGTGGAACGTGTCGACGCTCCTGCGGCCGCCCACCGCCAGCAGCTTCCTGATCCGCTCCGTGACGTCCTGCTCGGTCTGGCGGAACGCCGCGTGGCTCGTGTCCGCCCCACCGGGCTTCACCAGCGCCAGGTGCTCGCCGAGGGTGTAGGGGACGATGAAGTAGCCGTCGGCGAGTCCTTGCATGAGCGCGCTCGCGCCCAGCCGGTTCGCGCCGTGGTCGGAGAAGTTTGCTTCGCCGATCACGTACAGCCCGGCGACCGTGCTCATCAGATTGTAGTCCACCCACAACCCGCCCATGGTGTAGTGGGGAGCGGGGTAGATGCGCATCGGGACCGTGTAGGGGTTCTCGGCCGTGATGCGCTCGTACATCTCGAACAGGTTGCCGTAGCGCTCCGCCACCACGTGGCGCCCCAGCCGACCGATCGCGTCGCGGAAGTCCAGATACACCCCGTTGCCTCCCGGGCCGACGCCGCGGCCTTTGTCGCACACTTCCTTGGCCCGTCGCGACGCGATGTCGCGCGGGGCGAGGTTGCCGAAGCTCGGGTACAGCCGCTCCAGGTAGTAGTCGCGCTCCGCCTCCGGGATCTCGTCCGGCCTTCGCTTGTCGCCCGGCCGGCTCGGGACCCAGATCCGGCCGTCGTTGCGCAGCGACTCGCTCATCAGCGTGAGCTTCGACTGGTGCTCGCCCGTCGGCGGGATGCAGGTCGGATGGATCTGGCTGAAGCACGGGTTCGCGAACGCGGCGCCGCGCTTGTGGGCGCGCCAGATGGCCGTGACGTTGCAGCCCTTGGCGTTGGTCGACAGATAATAGATGTTGGAGTAGCCGCCCGTGGCGAGCACGACCGCGTCGGCGGCGTGGGCGTTGATCTTCCCGGTCACGAGGTCGCGCGCGATGATGCCGCGCGCCCGCCCCTCGATCACGACCAGGTCGAGCATCTCGTGGCGCGCGTACATCTTCACCGCGCCCCGGCCTATCTGCCGGGCCAGCGCCTGGTAGGCGCCGAGCAGGAGCTGCTGGCCGGTCTGGCCGCGGGCGTAGAAGGTGCGGGAGACCTGCACGCCGCCGAAGGAGCGGTTCGCGAGCAGCCCGCCGTACTCCCGCGCGAACGGAACGCCCTGCGCGACGCACTGGTCGATGATGCCGGCGCTGATCTCAGCGAGACGGTACACATTCGCCTCGCGCGAGCGGAAGTCGCCTCCCTTGACCGTGTCGTAGAAGAGACGAAAGACCGAGTCGCCGTCGTTCTGGTAGTTCTTGGCCGCGTTGATACCGCCCTGCGCCGCGATGGAGTGCGCACGCCGGGGCGAGTCCTGGAAGCAGAAGCACGAAACGTTGTAGCCCAGATCGGCGAGGGAGGCGGCGGCCGAGGCCCCCGCGAGCCCCGAGCCCACCACGATGACGTGATACTTCCGCTTGTTGGCCGGCGCGACGAGGCGGATCTCGGAGCGGTGGCGCGTCCACTTCGTCTCGAGCGGCCCTGTCGGGACCTGCGGGCGCAGCTCCATGGTCAACGGATCAGACCGGCGAGCACGGCAACCGGGATCGAGATGTAGCCGCCGGCGATCACGGCCGCGATTGCGGCCGCCGCGCCCCGCCGCCACCGGAAGGTGGGCGGCCGGTTCAGCCCGAGCGTCTGAAAGGCGCTCCAGAGGCCGTGGTAGATGTGCAGTCCGACGACGACCATCGCCACGATGTAGATCGCGGACACCGGCCAGCGGCTGAAGCTCGCGATCACGTTGTGGTAGACGTCGCCCGGCACGAAGCTCGGATTCGCCCGCCCGAACGTCAGATCGAGCAGGTGGTAGATCACGTACAGGAAGATGATCACGCCGCCCCACCGCATCGTGCGGGCGGCGTAGGTCGTCTCCACCGGCTCCAGCCGCCGATAGCCTACCGGCCGGGCGCGCCAGCTCCCCCGCGTCACCTCGATCGCCGCCCAGATGTGCGCGAACACCGAGACGAGCAGGGTGATCCGGACGCCCCACAACAGCTGCCCCCTCCCAAAGAAGGGCGCCCCGACGGCACGCAGGCCCTCGGCGTAGGCATTGAAGTGCTCCGGCCCCTGGAACACTTTCAGGTTGCCGAGCATGTGCCCGACGACGAACAGGAAGAGGATCAGCCCCGTCACCGCCATGACCAGCTTCTTGCCGATCAACGAGCGGAAGAGGCCCGCCGCGGCGGGGGGGG
>DATDFP010000270.1:0-3618 GCA_036522535.1 Gemmatimonadales bacterium | reverse complement strand
GATCTCTTCCCAGATGGCGTGCTCCGTGCCGCGGCGCTTGCGGGGCTCGATCAGGTAGCGGATCGTGAGCTGCACGCCGTCGTTCACCACTTTCGTATAGACGATGGGCGTCAGCTTGCGGTAGTTGATGAGATACTGCTGGGAGGCCGCGAGCAGCTCCTGCTCGGCCTGCTGCGTGAGGTGCTCGGCGTGCTTGACGGCGATCTTCCCGAGGATCTGCTTCGCTTTTCGCCAGTCGCTCTCGAAGGTGACGACCACCGGCACTTCGTTCCAGATGTAGCGGAAGCCCTTGTTGTAGTTGGCGACCGGGTCGGTGAAAACTTTGCCGTTGGGGATGTGGATGATGCGACCGCTCGACTGGTCCGCGTCTACCCAGGCCCCAATTTCGTTCAGGGTGAACTGGAACAGGCCGAGGTCGATGACGTCTCCTGCGTGCGGGCCGATCTGCACCCGGTCTCCGACCTCGAACGGGCGGCGCCAGATGATGAATGCCCACCCAGCGAAGTTGGACAAGGGCTCTTTGAGCGCAATCGCGAGCCCCGCCGACAGGATCCCCAGGAACTTCAGCAGCTCTCCCACGCCGGCGGTGAGCCACGTGCCGCCGATGATGACGACGCCCGCCGTCACCAGGGCGTAGGTGAGGCCCTTGCGCCAGCGGTAGCGGCCCCACGGGTCCTGCACGCGGCGGTACACGAACCCCAGCACGATGCGCCGCACCAGCCAGAGCCCGACGATCGTCCCGACCGTCGCGAGCAGCTGGACTTGGAGCGCGAGGCTCATGCCGAGGTGAGTCTGCAGCCAGTCGATCATGCGAGGAGTGGTGAGATGGGGGACAAGGTAGACAGGGGCCGGGCGGCGCGCCAGCGGGAACCGCGTAGATTATCCAGCGATGTCTACGCTTCCCCGCGCGCTGCTGCTCGTCCTGTTGGCCGGGGCCTGTCACCGGCCCGCCGCCGCCCCGCTCAATCCCAGGGCCGAAGTGGCGGTCACGGTCGACAACCAGAATTTCCTCGACATGGACGTTTTCCTCATCCGGGGTGGACAGCGCGTCCGCCTCGGCATGGTACCCGGGCTGTCGACGCGCATCCTCATGGTCCGGCCGGAGCTGATTGGCTACGGGACGGAGGTGCAGTTCGAGCTCCATCCGATCGGGGGGCGCGGCAATCCTCTGAGCGAGACGATCTCCGTGCGGCCCGGGGACGTGATTCACCTGACCATACCGCCGAGCTAGCTCCGCGTCAGCATCGTTCCCGCGAGCTCCTTGACGAGCTTGGCGCACAGCGCCGCCGTCACGCCGCTCGCATCCTGCGCCGGGTTGAACTCCACCACGTCCGCGCCGACCAGGGGCACCTCGAGCCCGTGGAGCACGGCGAGCACGTCGCGCACCGTCAGGCCGCCGGGCTCGCGGTGCGATACGCCGGGTGCGAAAGCGGGGTCGAACGCGTCGAGGTCGATGGAGACGTAGGTCGGGCCCTCCAGGCGCGGGCGCCGTCCCTCGACCCAGGCGCGCATGTCGATCACGTCGACGCCGTAGCGCCCGGCCTGGGTCCGCTGCACGGCGTTCATGGTCCGGATGCCCACCTGCACCAGGCGATCGGCGAGGCGCTCCTCCATGACCCGCGCAAACGGGCAGGCGTGCGAGTAGGCATCGCCCTCGAACTCGGGATAGAGATCGGGATGCGCGTCGAAATGCAGCACCTCGAGTCGCGGGTGGAACCAGCGCACCGCCCGGATCACGGGATAGGAAATCGAATGATCGCCGCCCAGCACAATCGGCCGGCCGCCCCGCTCCAGCAGCGTGCGCAGCGACTCCTCGATCTTGCGGCGCACTTCGGCGCTCGAGCCGCCCAGTGGGACGTCACCCATGTCGGCGAGGGCGCCGTCCCGGCTGAGATCCTCACCCGATTCCGTCCACGGATTGCCCGCGGGCGAGTGCAGCGCCTGGCGGATGACGGGCGGAGCGGCGGCCCCGCCCCGCAGGAACGACGAGCTCGCGTCGTAGGGGAGGCCGATCAGGGTCGGGGTGCTCACCCCCCCACCTTCCGCCACTCCACGTCGATCGCCGGAGGCAGCGAATCGAGCCGGCTCAGGAAGGAGACGACTTGCCAGATCGACGAATCGGGAATCTGGTTGCCCCACCCGGCCATCCCCGAGTACCGCACGCCGTGTTGCACGACCCAGTACAATTGCCAGTCCGGCTCGCGAGGTGGTGTACGCGCGAACTGCGGGACGCGCGGATAGAAGTCAGAAACTCCCCACTCACTGGGGCGCAGCGGGCCGCCGTGGCACCCGGAGCAGGCCTCCCGGTAGACCTTCAGCCCCGCGAGCAACACATCGCGCGACGGGCGCAGCGGGTTCGGCGTTCGCGGTGCGACCCGGGCGACCGAGGCGCCCACCGCCATGCGCGCCAACGCCCGCTCCCACGCCGGCGGAGTGGCCGTCGCGTCGACGGACCAAACGCCGAGCCACGCCAGCAGCCACGCGGCTGCCGGCAGGGTGAGCATGCCCGCGACGACGGCGATTGTGAGTCTCCGCATCCGGCCTCGACTGAAAGGGTTTTCCAAACTACCCGGAGCCCAGCCCGGCCCGAGGTCAGCAACGGGTCAGGGAGCCGAGGCGATTGCACGCTTCAAGCGACGCGGAGCCGGCGCGCCACGCGAGCGAGTCGGGCGTCGAGCGCCCACAGTCTGACACCGCCGATCAGCGCGGCCGCCAAGAGATGGACGTCGACCCATCCGACGCCGAGCCCGAACAATCTGCGCCGCTCGACGAGCGCCATCACCTCCTCATGGCTGGCGATGGGAAGGTGCGGTAGCCGGTTGAGGTCGGTCAGGATTTCCGCGCGGTTTCCGAGGGTGCCGAGCGCAAGCTCGCCGACGACGAACGCGTGACAGACAACGCGGTCGTTGCCGAGGTGTGCCTGCAGCGTCGGGTTCCCGTGTCGAAGGTGGTCGATCCAGACCGACGTGTCGGCCAGGATCACCGCGTCCGCCGGCGGCGGGCGCGGGGGCGCCGGCGCGGAGGCTGACGGAGGCGGGGCTCGGTACCGCCGAGTGCGGCCAGCCGCCTGGCGCTCTCACGCGCGATCAGCGCCTCCAAGCCCGCCCGTACGATCGCCGTCTTCTCGCGCAGGCCCGTCAGACGGCGGGCCTCCTGCACCAGGCCATCGTCGAGGAGCAATGTCGTACGCATATGCATGAATATGGCTGAATCATGCATATTGCTCAACCCCCTCCCTTACGCCAGCCCCCGACGGTCCAGACTGCGATACTGAATCGCCTCGCTCACGTGGCGCGATTCGAGCGAGGCCGCGCCCGCGAGATCGGCGATGGTGCGCGCGATCTTGAGAATGCGGTGATACGCCCGCGCCGACAGCGCGAGCCGCGTGATCGCCGTGCGCAGCAGCGCATCCGCCCCGTCCGACACGCGGCAGAACGTGCGGATGTCGCGCGCCGCCATGTGCGCATTGGCGTACACCCCCGGGCGGGTGGCGAACCGCTCGCGCTGCACCGCCCGCGCCCGGTCGACCCGCTCCCGCACCGCCGCGCTCGGCTCTCCCCCGCCCTGGTCCGCGAGGGCGCGGTACTTCACGGCCGGCACCTCCAGATGGAGGTCGAT
>DATDFP010000269.1:0-3318 GCA_036522535.1 Gemmatimonadales bacterium | reverse complement strand
CTACCCATCAAGGATGTCGCAGCAGCGGGCGGCTGGAAGGATACGGACACGCTGCTCAAGGTCTACCAGCACCCCGACCTCGATACCCTCTACAAGGTCGTGAGTGAGGGAGCGGAAGTGCGTGAAGTGCTCGCCTAACCCATTCAGGGACCCATTCAGGCACCCCCACAACAGACAGCGCCAACCCTCCAAGAAGGAAGGTCGGCGCTGTCAATGTGTTAGACCTACTTTGCGTGAATCGGGACGGCGGGATTTGAACCCGCGACCCCCTGAACCCCATTCAGGTGCGCTACCGGGCTGCGCTACGTCCCGTCTCTCCACTCCCCACTGCCCACTCCGTCACAGGGTACTACTACCTGTCACCAGCCGCCAGACGCTAAGCGGTTTCAGGATCACAACGAACAGCCCGCATCATGAGGACGCAGGGCAGCCTCCCTCTAGAAGGAAATCCTGCAACCTCCTGTGCGCCTGCGCGACTACGCGTCTGTGCGTCTAGCCTGTATGATAGCCGCGCTTGCGCCCCGAGCCCAGTACCCCTATCGTCCCTTCCCTTCGCCACCCGGAAATGGGCCATGCGCCCCGCCCGTCGTCTCGCACTAGTCGTCGCCGCCGCACTCGGCTGCCAACCACCCCCACCACCCGACACCACAACTGAGGCCAAACAAGCCATCGACGCCGCGAACGCACAGTGGCCGCGGCTGACGGCGGCAGGCCACGCCGACTCGCTGGCCCAGCTCTACCACGCGACTGCCGTGATCCTACCCCCGAACATGGCGCCGATGCATGGGCGCGACTCGATTCGTGCGTTCTTCGGGGTGTTGAACAGCATGTCGAGCCCACCCCCGGTGCTCACGCTCCGCGCCGAGTCGGTGTGGGCGACCGGCCCCATGGCCGTGGAGCTGGGACGCTGGCACTTCGCCTGGCCTGCGGGCGCGAAGCGCCCGCCCGGAGCCCCCGCCGTCGATTCCGGCAAGTACATCGTGCGCTGGGTGAAGGAGAACGGGCGCTGGTTGATGGCGCAGGATATCTGGAACTCGGACGTCGCGCTCCCGCTGCCGCCACATTGACGCGTACGAGGCGCTCCAAAATCCCGCGATCGACGTGGGCAGTGATAGCCGCCCTTACGGAGCGGCCCCCGTGGCCGCATACTCAAGCCCCACCCTCACGCTGGACGTGACCATGCGGATCATACGTTGGCTGGCTGTTCGGGCTGGCCGCCTTGGCGCGACCGCCCTCCTGGTAGTCGGTTGCGCCGACCGGGACCCCGTCGCCCCGAGCCGCGCCGCCGGCGCGCCCCCGTCCTTCCGCGCCTCCCACCCCGATCACGGAGCCCGGGCGCACCGTGCCCGGCATGTCGTCACGCTCGCCGGCGGCGAGCGGAGCGATTTCGAACGGAAGATCCAGGCACTCGGCGGGCAGGTGGAGCGCCGTCATCCCGAGATCGGCGTCGTGACCATCCGGGGATTGAGCGCCGGGGCGGCCCAGGCACTCGCCGCCCGCGCGGACGTGGCGAGCGTTCAGAGCGACACCGTCTTGCAGTGGATCCCGCGACCGGACCTGATGTTCCGGCAGCCGAGAAACGGTCCGGCGGCGTTCGGAGCGCCACAGGGGACCAACGAGAGCTTCGCGTTCTACTTCCCCGACCAATGGAACATGCTGGTCATTCAAGCGCCGGCGGCGTGGACTGCGACACCCGCGGGCAACGGGCGCCTGGTCTGCGTGCTCGACACCGGCATCGATCCCGACCACGTTGACCTCGCGGGCAGGGTCGATCTCACGAGGAGCGCGTCGTTCGTCGAGGCCGAGCCGACGATCCAGGACTTCGAAAGCCACGGGACCTTCGTCGCGAGCATCGTTTCGAGCAACGGTCTGGGGATCGCTTCGGTCGCGACCGACGCGCGGCTGTGCGCCATCAAAGTACTCGATGCGACGGGCTCGGGATCGTTCGCCGACGTCATTGCGGGCATCCTCTTCGCCGCGGACGAGGGAGCCGACGCGATCAATTTGAGCCTGGGAGCCTACGTGGACTTGAAGCAACGCGGCGTCCGGCAGCTCGTGGAAGCCCTGCAACGGGCCGTCGACTTCGCCCGCCGAAAAGGCGCAGTCGTCGTTGCGGCCGCGGGGAACGACACGATCAACCTCGACCGCGATAGCCACTCGCGGCTCTTGATCCCAGCCCAGCTCCATCACGTCGTTTCCGTCGGCGCGACAGCTCCCTTCAACCAACAGCATTTTGACATGCTCGCGGGCTACTCGAACTTCGGCGGGCGGACGGGCATCTCGTTGGTCGCACCCGGTGGGGATTTCCTGCAGGGCGGCAGCGAATTCGACCTGATCTTGGGAGCTTGCAGCCACACCTCGTTGCTGTTTCCCTGCTCCACCAGCGACTTCCTGCTCGGCGCCGGGACCAGCTTCGCCTCGCCGCACGTGGCCGGTGCCGTGGCGGTCGTGGCCTCCCAGCTCGGGCACAAAGCCCGCGCGGATCGCGTCACCGATTGCATCCTACGGGGTGCCGACGACGTCGGTCCGAAGGCGATTTTCGGCGCCGGGCGCCTCAACGTCGCCAATGCGGCCGCCTGCTCGAAGCCGCGGGGATCCCGTCCACTCGCTGCCGCGAACTGAGGGGGATCGGACCTGGAGACCCCCGCACTGCTCACGGCAGGTCGAGTGCGAGTTCCCCCTCTCCCGCAGGGACAGGGGGACAGGGGGTGAGGACCTCGAGTGCGAGTTCCCCCTCTCCCGCAGGGAGAGGGGGTGAGGACTTCGTGGAAGAGGGGGACAGGGGGTGAGGACCTTAAGTGCGAGTTCCCCCTCTCCCGAAGGGAGAGGGGGACAGGGGGTGAGGACTTCGGGAGAGGGGGACAGGGGGTGAGGACTCCGTGGGAGAGTTGGCAGGGCGTGAGGACTCCGTGGGAGAGTTGGCAGGGCGTGAGGACTCCATGGGAGAGTGGGACAGGGGGTGAGCACTTCCTTTCCATATATTGATGTTCTCTCCGCCTCCCCCGGAGCCGGTCCATGAAGCTGCCTGAGCCCCTGGACGACCTGTCCCCCGACGAGCAAGAGATCCTGCAACAGTACCTGGAGCCCGTCCGGTTCCCCGCCGGTACTCGCCTCTTCCAGGAGGGAAGTCCAGGCGACGGCTGCTACATCATCGACGAGGGAGAAGTCCGGCTCGAGGTTCAACGCCCCGAGGTGGACTCCGACGGCGTGCTCGGCTTCCTCGGAGCGGGGACGATCCTGGGCGAGCTGAGCCTGCTCGATCGGCTGCCGCGCTCGACCGGCGCCTACAGTCACACCGACGTCGCGGCGCGGCGCCTC
>DATDFP010000268.1:0-3501 GCA_036522535.1 Gemmatimonadales bacterium | reverse complement strand
CTTATTTCGCGTCGTACCCCGCGTATTCCCCCTGCTGGTACACGTTGCCCTTGTATTCCTGGTCCACGTGAATCCCGATCTTCGAGGTGTAATAGCTCCGCACGGTCCACGCCTTGAGCTCGTGAAAAAACCCCTCCTTGGCGCCCGACATCTCAGTCAGCACCCCGACACGCTGCTCGGGCGTTGCCTGAAGAAACGTCGTCCCGTGTCGCTCGCGAGACAGGGCGTCGACGCCCGCGAGCCCTGAGCGCCAGGTCTTCTGCCACTCGGGCAGCAGGGATTCCGACAGCCGGAAGTCGATGTACGCGGCCACCCCCGCGGCCCGCGCACCCGGGGAATGCGCATCGGTGGGGATGATCAGCTCGGTCAGTTCATCGAGCAGTGCGTACTCGGACTCCGTCAGGAACTTCGGCGCGAACGGCGCCGCCCCTGCCCCCCCTGCCGCCCCCGCCGCCTCTGCTGCCTTTGCCGCCCCCACGCCCGCCAATGCCGCCGCCGTGGCCGCGAGCAGATCGCGACGCGAGACCGTCATACGTTCCCCTTTCTGAATTCGTCCGCCAGGTACTCGCAGGAGCGCCATGCCAGCGCCATGATCGTCCACGTGGGATTCTGACACGACGCGCTCACGTGACTCGACCCGTCGACCACGAACAGGTTGCGGACGTCATGGGACTGCTGAAACTGGTTCAGGACCGAGGTCTTGGGATCGTTTCCCATCCGCGCGGTGCCCAGCTCGTGGATCGACCAGCCTTCGGTCAGGACCTTATCATCGACGCCGATGATCTCGATCCCGGCGGCCTCGAACATCTCGCGCGCCGACGCGACCATGTCCTCCGCCATCTTGCGCTCGTTGTCGCCGAACTGGTAGTGGAAGCGCAGGACCGGAATCCCCCAACGGTCTTTGAGCTCGGGGTCGAGATCGACGTAGCTCTCGTATCGCGGGAGCACCTCGCCGAAACCACCGATCGAGATGAACGCGCCCGCGTAGTCGCGCACCGTCTTCTTGAACCCGGCGCCGAATCCCGGCGTCTCGAGCGCGTTGCGGGGAAACATGGTGTGGCCGCCCGAGCCCTCGAAGCCGTAGCCCCGAATGAAACCGGGCTGGCGGTCCGTCAGGTTGCGGAAGCGGGGAATGTAGAATCCCCCCGGACGGCCGTCGTCGAGGGTGTGCGGCTTCCCCACCAGCTCCTTCATCAGGCCGGTCATGCCCGGCCCCATGACGTGCTCGCAGAAGTTGTGGCCGACGTGGCCGCTCGAGTTGCCGATGCCGTTGGGGTGCTGCCGCGAGCGTGACAGCAGCAGCAGACGGGCGGACTCGAGCGTCGAGGCGGCCAGAATGACGACCTTCGCTTTCGCTTCGTAGCTCTTGCGGTTCTCGCTATCGAGGAAGGCGACCCCCCGCGCCAGGCCGGTGTTCGAATCGACCAGCACCTCGTACGCGATGGAGTTGGTGCGGAGCGTGAGATTCCCGGTGTCCATCGCCGGGTAGATGAGCCCGGTGGGCGAGTCGAACGCGGCGTGGATGTCGCACCCTCCCGGCCGCCGGTCGCACGCGCCCCGGCCGAAGCACTTGCTGCGGTACCTGTTGTGCTTCAAGCCGTCGGTGGTGACGCCGGCGCGATAGGGCGTCAAGACCCGGCCCATCTTCTTGAGGCTCTCGCGCAGCTTGACCTCGGCGAAGTTGAGCTTGGTGGGTCGTTGGAACAAGCTGTCGGGCAGGTGCGGCAGGTTCTCTTTGACGCCGGAGATGCCGAGGTAGAGATCCACCTTGTCGTAATAGGGAGCGATATCCTGGTAGGAGATGGGCCAGTCCTCACCGTAGCCGTCGTGGGATTTGGCCTTGAAGTCGTAGTCGGACAAGCGGAGTGCCAGCCGGCCCCAGATGTTGGTCTTGCCCCCCAGCAAGCGCGCCCGCACCCAGGCGTAGTTGGTTCCCGTGTAGGGGTGATCCTTCTCATCGACCAGGATATTCTTGACGTAGTCCGATCCCGACCATCCACCGACGTACGAGTACACGTGCTTGAACGCAGTCCCCTTGGCGTAGGGCGGCCGCCGGATGGTGTACTCGTTGAACGAGAGGGAGTGTGACCCCGGCGGGTACTCTCCGCGGCGCGGGTGATCGTACGGCCACTCCATCGAGCGCAATTCCTGCTCGATGGGAAGCTTCTTCCCGGCCTCGAGCATGAGCACCTTCATGCCCTGTGCGGTGAGAACGTGGGCGGCCATGCCGCCGGCCGCGCCGGAGCCCACGATCACCGCATCGTAGGTCCGTGACAGATCGACATCCTGCTCGACGGGCGCAGGAACCCTCACGAAGGTCATCGGGGCCTTGTCCCTCCGGGTGTTGGTGCCGGCAGACGTTCGCGTTAGGCGGCGCGCCGCAGCCCTCGGGATTTCTTCTTGTGCCGGGTGCGCTCGACCTTCGCGAGGTAGGCCTGAGCGGCCCGAAGGGCGCGGCGCTTGCCGCCGTAGGTCACGTCGCCGAAGAACTTCCGGTGGCGCGGAACGTAAGTGCCGTCCCGACGTTTGTAGAAGGCGGTGCGCACGAACCAACCGTACGTGCGGGTCGAGGGTTGGTCGATGCGGCTGATGCCCCGCCGGCGTACGGGATGGGAACGGGTTCTCTTCATTCGAATACCCGGGTGAGTGAAGGTTATTCCTCTCCGGCGTGCTGCCTTGCATATGATAGAGTGAGAACAGCGCCAGCGCGAGGGAGGGTGATCGGGCATGAAACGAATCGTCATCTGCTGTGACGGAACCTGGAACACCCCGGACCAGGCCGACAGCGGTGTGGCCGAGCCCACCAACGTCACGAAGCTCGCCGAGGCGGTCTTGCAGACCGTGGCCGGCATGCCTCAGGTCGTGTTCTATCACCCGGGTATCGGGACCTCGGGGTCATGGGTTTCTCACCTGTCCGACGGTTACACCGGCGCCGGCGTCTCCCGGAACATCCTCGAGGCCTATCGCTTCGTGGTCGAGAATCACGAGCGCGGTGATCAATTGTTCCTGTTCGGGTTCAGCCGAGGCGCCTTCACCGTCCGCAGCCTCGCCGGCCTCATCCGGACCTGCGGCATCCTGCGAAGCAACGCATTGGACGCCCTCCCGAAAGCCTTCCTGCTGTACCGGGCGCGCTCGCCGGCCACGCACCCGCGTGAGCGTGAGGCCACGTTGTTTCGCCGCACCTATGCGGTCGAGGACATTACTCCGATCGAGTTCATCGGGGTCTGGGACACGGTCGGGGCGCTCGGCAATCCGTTGCTGTTCGGGAATCTCAGCCCCGCCAACCGGTTTCACGACACCGACTTGAGCACGAAAGTGCGCCACGCGTTCCAGGCGTTGGCGATCGACGAAAAGCGACGCTTCTTCCAGGCCACGCTGTGGCATCAGCAACGCGACGCGGTTGGGCAGCAGCTGGAGCAAGTGTGGTTCTCGGGAACCCACTGTAACGTCGGCGGAGGCTACGCCGACCCGCGGCTATCGGACATCGCCTTGCAGTGGCTC
>DATDFP010000267.1:0-2112 GCA_036522535.1 Gemmatimonadales bacterium | reverse complement strand
GTGAACCTGCGGGCGGAACGCATCACAGTGGCCGCGGCGCTGACGGATGTGTTGCTCGGCGCGGGCGTGGACATCGTGTTCACGCCGGAGGGGCGGGCCACCCTGGTGAAGCGGCCGGAGGGGGAGCCCATCCGGCAGCTGGGCACGATCACGGGAACGGTGACAGCCGCGGGAAGCGGTGCTCCCCTGTCGCGGGCGATCGTCAGCGTGGTCGGCACCCGGCTCAGCGCCGACGCCGATGCCAGCGGTCACTATACGCTGACGGGCGTACCGGTGGGGACGCAGCGGGTGCGCGCCCGGATGCTGGGCTACGCGGCCGTCGACACCAGCGTGGTCGTCACGGAGGGGCAGGAGACCGTGCTCGACCTGCAGCTCAAGGTGCAGGCCATCGAGCTGGAGGCGGTAGTCGCGGTGGGGTATGGCGAAAAGAAGCGCGAGAATCTCACCGGCGCCGTGGCGTCGCTTGCTCCCGAAGCACTGGAAGATCGCCCCCCTCCCAGTACGGCGGCGGCCCTGCAGGGCGCCGTTCCCGGCTTGCTGGTGCAACGCTCGTCGGGGCAACCAGGAGTCGAAGGATTCAGTCTCAACCTCCGGGGCGTTTCGTCGGTTCCCCGGGAAGCGGGGAATCTGTTCGCCGCCAACGGCGGGAACTCCCCCCTGGTGCTGATCGACGGGATCCCGGGCAACCTCGATCTCTTGAACCCCGCCGACATCCAATCGATCGACGTCTTGAAAGACGCCGCGGCGTCGATTTATGGCGCGCGCGCCGCGAACGGCGTGTTTCTCGTCACCACGAAGCGAGGAAAACGTGGGGCGCCCACGGTTACGTACAGCTCGAACGTCGCGACCACCCATTTGGCAGGGATGATGGATACGCCCAATAACTACCAGATGGCGGTCATGGACAACGAGGCGAACATCCACGCCGGCGCGGCGCCGATGTATACGCCCGACCTGCTGGCACGCGTGAAGGCCGGGGACCCCAATCCCATCCCGCATCCGCTGTACGCCAGCTCGGGGTGGATGCTCTTCTTCACGTCGACCGACTGGAGACGCGCCGTCTTCGAAAACGGCTTCGAGCACAAGCAGACGCTCACCGTGTCGGGGGGTGGCCCGAATTCGGCCTACTACCTGTCGGGAACCTATGCGAACCAGCAGGGGGTGATTCGCTATGGGGACGACGGCAACAAGCGCTACAATCTCAGGCTGAATTTCGACTACGACGTTTCCAAGCGGATCCGCCTGGAATCCAAGCTCGCCCTGGAGAATCAGGACCGGTCGGATATCGGAGGCGTCGGCGCGGCGGGCGTGATGTATGAAACGATTTTTGGGATGCCCAATCATCCGATCTACACGCGGAGCGGTCAGCATTTCTTCGCGCAAGGTGGCTGGGGGAACGCGGTCGCCCAAGCCGAGGAAGCGGCGACGGCGCACTTCAATACGCGGAGCGTCATCACGAATTTCAAGGCGATCGCCGATGTGATGGAAGGACTGAAGCTCAATCTCCAGGCCGGCATCGATTACCGGTCGGGGAACAACACCAACATCGGCAAGTCCTTCCCGTTATACCGGTGGGATGACAGTAGCATCGCCTACTATTCCATCGCGAATCCCGATCAGAACTGGGTGGACCGGCTCGATTCGTCGGTCGTACACCGGAACTACGTCGGGTATGCGCAGTTCAACCGCACGTTTGCCCAGCGGCATTCGGTCGAGCTCATGGCAGGCGTGTCGCACGAAGATTACGACATGGACACGCTCCGGGCCGGGAGATCCGACTTTACCAGCCAGGACGTGTGGGGACTCAATCTTGGCTCCACTGGCAACATGTGGACCGGCGGCGGCGGCCAGCAGTGGGCGCTCCGGTCGTTCTTCTCGCGCGTGAGTTATGGCTTCAGCAACAAGTACCTGCTCGATGCCACGTTCCGCTACGATGGCAGCTCCCGCTTCGCCCCCGACCGACGGTGGGCATTCTTCCCAGGCATGGCGCTCGCGTGGCGGATTTCCGAGGAGCCGTTTGCGCGGCGCCGCCTCGCCCTATTCGATGATCTGAAGCTGCGCGCCTCGTACGGAGAAACGGGCAACCAGGAAGGCATCAACCTCTACGACTAT
>DATDFP010000266.1:0-31962 GCA_036522535.1 Gemmatimonadales bacterium | reverse complement strand
CTGACCTCGTTCAACGACTCGCTCGTGGCCGAGCTCGTGACCATCCCCGCGGACACGTTTTGGTTCTCGAGCGTAGGCGGTTTGCGCATCGAGGCGTTCCTGATGCGCCCTTACGGCTATCGCCCGGAGAAGACCTATCCCCTGATCCTCTACATTCACGGTGGCCCGCACTGGAACTACGGCAACGTATTCTTCCCCGAGTTCCAGATGCTCGCGGGCCAGGGGTACTGGGTGCTGCTCGTGAACCCGCGCGGCTCGACCGGATACGGCCATGCGTTCACGTTCGCCACCCGAGGGCGCTGGGGGCTCGAGGACTACGAGGACCTGATGAAGGCCGTGGACCTGGCGATCGCGCGGGGCGGCGTGGACAGCACGCGGCTCGGCGTCGCGGGCGGCTCCTACGGCGGCTTCATGACCAACTGGGTGGTCGGGCACACGGGCCGCTTCGCGGCGGCGGAGAGCGATCGTTCGATCTACGACTGGTTCTCGTGGTACGGCTCGTCCGACGCGCAGGGCCTCACCGACTACGAGTTCTATGGGCCGCCCTGGAAGGCGGACTCGCTGTACCGCGCACTGTCGCCCAGGACGTACGCGGGCAACATCCACACGCCGATGCTCATCGTGCACAGTGAAGACGACCGCCGCACGCCGGTCGCGGACGCCGAGCAGCTATTCGTGATGCTGCGGCGACGCGGCGTGCCGGCCGAGTTCGTCCGCTACCCGCGGTCCTTCCACGGGCTCTCGCGCACCGGGCCGCCGTGGCTGCTGGTGGACAGGCTGGAGCGGATCCGCACGTGGTTCGCCCACTGGCTGGGGAGCGGCGAGAGCCCGCCCGCAGCCGGCGCCGTACGCTGAGCGCGTGACGCCCCGCGTCGTCTTCGCCCTCCTCGCGGCGGGGCTTCTCGCCGCGCCCCAGTTCCTGGCCGGACAGGAGCGGCGCGAGCAGGCCACGCCGCGCCGCCTCCGGGCGCCGGCGACCGGGAGGCGGGCGCCCCCGACCCCCAGGTCGGTGCTGGGCTTCGAGCCGGGCGACGACCGAAAGCTCGCCGACTGGCCCACCCTCGTGCGCTACTACCAGGCACTTGCCAAAGGGAGCGATCGCGTCCGTTACCACGAGCTCGGAAAGAGCACGTTGGGCGCGCCGTTCGTGGCGCTCGCGATCTCGAGCGCGCGGAACCTGAAGCGGCTGGACTACTACCGACGCCTCAACGCCAGGCTCGCCGATCCCCGATCCGCCAAGGGAAACTACGACCTCGCGGAAGCGCTGCGCCGCGGCAGGACCATCGTGCTGATCACCGCGGGGATCCATTCGACCGAGGTGGGCGGGCACCTCACACCCACGCTCCTCGCCTACCGGCTGGCGAGCGATACGAGCGCCGCCACGCGCGCCATCCTCGACGCGGTCATCCTGTGGCTGATCCCGTCGCTCAACCCCGATGGGGTCACGCTCCTCACGCGCTGGTACAACCGCACACTCGGCACGCCGGCCGAGGGCACCGACCCGCCGGAGCTGTACCACCACTACGCCGGGCATGACAACAATCGCGACTGGTACGCGTTCACACAGGTCGAAACCCGGCTGATGGTGGATTCGATCCACAACGTGTGGCACCCGCAGATCGTTCACGACATCCATCAGCAGGAGAGCGACGGGTCGCGGCTCTTCCTTCCACCATACCTCGATCCGATCGAGCCCAACGTAGACCCGCTGCTCGTGGACGGCGTAAACGCACTCGGAACGGCGATGGCATGGGAACTCGCCGGTCAGGGGAAGACCGGTATCGCCATCAACGCGATCTACGACGCCTGGACGCCCGCCCGGGCCTACCAGCATTACCACGGCGGAGTGCGGATCCTGGCGGAAGCGGCGAGCGCGAACCTCGCCTCGCCGATCGACATCCCGTTCGAGCGGCTGGCCGCCCGCGGCCGGGGCTTCGATCCGCGCCAGCGGTCCTGGAACTTCACCGACCCCTGGCCCGGCGGCCGGTGGACGCTGCGGGACATCGTCACCTACCAGAGCGACGGCGCCTACGCGCTGCTCGAGAACGCCGCGCGCTACCGCGACCGCTGGCTCGCGAGCTTCCTGACCGTCCAATGGCACGCCGTGCGCGGCTGGAAGGGGTGGCCCTACGCCTACGTGATCCCGCGCCAGCAGCGCGACACCGTCGGCCTGGCCACGCTGCTCGGCATCCTGCACCGCGGCGAGGTCGAGATCCGCACGGCACTGCATCCCCTCACCATGGGCGGGCAGCGCTTCGCGGCCGGCAGCTACGTCGTCGTGCTGCGCCAGCCCTACGCGGCGTTCGCCAAGACCCTGCTCGAGCCGCAGCACTACCCGGACCTCAGGCCCTATCCGGGCGCCCAGCCGGTGCCGCCGTACGACGCGACGGCCCATACGCTGCCCCTGTTGATGGGCGTGACCGCGCTGCCCGTGCGCGACTCGCTGCGCATCGGGCTTTCGGCGCCGGTCGAGCCACCGAGCGCGACGCCCGGCTATCCCGGGTTCGCGGGAACCGATGCGCCGCGCATCGGCCTGTATCGCTCGTACGACCCCGCGATCGACGAAGGCTGGACGCGGTGGGTGTTCGATACCTGGAGGGTGCCGTACGTATCGTTGGTCGATTCCGTGGTGCGCGCCGGCAAGCTGCGGGACCGGTTCGACGCGATCGTGCTCCCCGATCAGTCGCGGCACGTGCTTCTGGAGGGGCTGCCACTCAATTACCCTCCCCCCTACCCGGGCGGGCTGGGACAGGACGGCGTGAAGGCGCTGCGCCAATTCGTGCAGGACGGGGGCACGCTCGTGGCGCTGAACGACGCTAGTCGCTTCGCGATCGCGGAGCTGCTCCTCCCCGTACGCAACGTCCTCGAGGGCGTCGCGGACGACGAGTTTTACGCGCCCGGCTCTCTGTTCCGGCTCGAGCTCGACACCGCTCAGGCGCTGGCGCGGGCCATGCCGGCCCAGAGCGTCGCGTGGTTCGAGAGCGGGCCGGCGTTCGACGTGCTGGACTCGAGCGCCGTGCGTGTGGTCGGGCGTTATCCGGCGGACGCCGGCAAGGTGTTGCTGTCGGGGTGGGTGCTGCATCCCGAGCGCGTGGCCGGGCGGGCAGCGCTGGTCGAAGTGAAACAGGGGAAAGGGAGGGCCGTCCTGTTCGGCTTTCGACCTCAGTACCGCGGCCAGAGCATTGCGACTTACCCCTTGTTGTTCAACAGCTTGCAGCTAACCACGCATTAGGTGATGGCCGCTCTTGTATGATCCTCGGTTGGTTCCTATTCTTCGGTTCATTCCAATTCTATAAGAATCGAATGACTGTGGTCCGCCAGGCAGGAGCCCTGTTGCTGGCCGCGCTCTCGACGAGTCGCGGCCTTTTTGCACAGGATGCCTCCGTCCCCGACACACTGGTTGCGCCGATGGTGGCCGCCGACCAGGTGCGGGTGCTGTTGCGCCCCCTCGAGCTCCGCTACGTGCAGCAGGAACCCCTGCTCCAGCCGCGCGCGTCCTCGATCAAAGGCCTGTACGTGAACGCGTGGGCGTTCGGCTCGCGCCGGCTGTGGCAGCTCGTGCGCCTCGCCGACGAAACCGAGATCAACGCGCTCGTCATCGACGTGAAGGACGACACGGGGTGCCTGCTCTACCCCTCGGCAGTGCCGACCGCCCAGCAAATCGGCGCCAACCAGTGCGTGCGCGCGAAAGACGCGCGGGCGCGGCTCGACACCATCGCGGCGCACGGGATCTACGCCATCGCGCGCATCGTCGTGGCCAAGGACCCGCGCCTCGCTGAGCGCAAGCCCGAGTGGTCGGTGCAGGAGCGGGGGACCGGCAAGCTGTGGCGCGATCGGATCGACATCGCGTGGGTGGACGCCTACAACGATTCGGTGTGGATCTACGCCGCGCAGCTCGCCCAGGAAGCCGTTCACATGGGCTTCAACGAAGTGCAGTTCGATTACGTGCGCTTCCCCGATGAGCCGAGGAGTCGGATGGCGACGGCGGTCTTCCCGGCCCACCGTCCGGGCCAAACACAGCGCGACGCCGTGCGCGAGCACGTCGCGCTGTTGACGCGCCGGCTCAAGCCGCTCGGCGTCCCCGTCACCTTCGACATCTTCGGCCTCACGGCCTCGGCCACGGGCGATCTGGGGATCGGTCAGGTGTGGGAGGACTTCGCCACCGTCGCGGACGTGTTACTGCCGATGGTCTATCCGAGCCACTACTATCGCGGCGCGTTCGGCTTCGCCTGGCCCAACGGCCAGCCTTATCGCGTGGTCCACAGCGCGCTCTCAGATGCGTTGCAGCGCTCGCGCGCGCTCGCGGGCGCGGCGGAGATTCGGCCGTTCCTCCAGGCGTTCACACTCGGCCGCCGGCTCCCCCGCTATACGCCGTTCGAGATCCGCGAGCAGATTCGCGCAGTCGAGGATCTCGGGATCACGTCGTGGGTGTTATGGAATCCCCGCAGCGTGTATCAGCGGGAGGCGCTCCGCCCCAAGCCAGGCGTCCCGGCGCGTGCCTCCCGGGCGAGGGCCTCTCCAGCGGCGGCGGGAGGTCCGGAGGACTGCGACGCCCCTCACTCGGTAGACGCCGACGCCAACGCCATCCCGGGGTGCCACTCCGTGATGTAGCCCGCGATCGCCGAAGCCGCAACGGTGAACGGATTGGCGAGATACAGCCGGCCCGGCCCCGAGCGCCCCGGGAAGTTGCGGTTGATGGCGCTGATCGTCACTTCATCCCGGGACTTGGAAACCCCCGGCCCGGCGTTGATGCAGGCCCCGCATGACGGCTCGAGGAAGGTGGCGCCGACCTTCGTGAACAGCTCGAGATAGCCCCGCTCCTCGCAATAGCGCTTCACGTCCTGCGAGCCACACTGGATGTAGAACCGCACCCAGGGCGCGACCCGCTCCCCGCGCGCCGCGGCCTCCGACAGCACCCGGGCGTACATGTCCATGTCTTCTTTCTTTCCCGCCGTGCAGGACCCGGCGTAGGCGATGTCTACGCGGACCCGCTCGCCGGCGTCGCCGAGCGAGAGCCCGTTGCCGGGGTCGCCCGGCAGCGCGAGCATCGGCCGCACCGCGCCGGCGTCGATCTCGATCACGTGGCAGTACTCGGCGCCGGGATCGCTTTCCAGCCCCTCACACAGCTGCTCCGCCGCGGCGCGCGACATGCCCCGGTACTCCATCAGATACGCGACGGTCCTCGCGTCCGGAGCGACATACCCGGTGAACCCTCCGACCTCCGCCGTCATGTTCGTCATCGTGGCGCGCTCGTCCACCGACAGCGACTCGACCGCATCGCCGCTGTATTCGACCAGCTTGCCGATCGCCTGCCCGCTCTTCACGTAGGGATGGCGCAGGATCTCCAGCATGAAGTCCTTCGCCGTCACGTTGTCGGGCTTCCTCCCCCGCACCACGATCTTCACGGTCTCGGGAACGCGGATGCGCACGTCCTTCGTAAGCCACGAGTTGAAGATCGCCGTCGTGCCGACCCCGAACGCCACGCACCCAATCGCACCCGCATGGGGCGTGTGAGAGTCGCTTCCGATGATCACCATCCCGGGCTGGGCATGACCCTCGAGAATCTTCGAGTGGCAGATCGCCTCCGAGCCGTGGCGGCCCAGCCTCAGCTCGCCGTAGAGCTTGATCCCCTGCTTCTCCGCGAAGCGCCGCTGCTTCTGCTCGAGCTGCATCGCGACGTCGAGTAATCCCTCTTTCACGCGCTCAGGCGTCATCGCCTCGCCCAGGAAGGTGAGGTGGTCGCGGAACATGAGGATCGAGCCCGGGTCGAACACCTTCTCGTCCGGCCCCACGAGCTGCTCGAAGAAGATGGCGGCCATCGGCGTCACATACTCGTGGCTGAAGCGGATGTCGGTGACGACGAAGCCCTCGTCCCCCGGCTTGACCGCCGGGACGCCGACCTTCCCACGCGCCGGATCCACCACCCAGTGGCGGGCTATGATTTTTTCGCCGAGGGTCATCGGCCGCGGCGGCGTGGCGGGCGGCGTGAGCCGCACACTGCCCTGCGAACGGGCCACATTGAAGTTGAATAGCCCGCCGTACTCGATGATCCCGCGGGTGATCTCGCCCTCACCCGCCGTGAAGGCCGACAAGGGGATCGCCTCGCCGCGCCGCACCTTGTCGATGATCGAGAAGTCGGTCGTCGTGAGCAAGCCCAAGTTCTGGCAGTTCTCCCGGTAAATCCGCTCGATGCTCTCCGCGATGACCAGCTTGATACCGGCACACATCTCGGCGTAGGGCGACTGCTCGCGCGAGGATCCCTTGCCCCGCCGCTTGCCGCTCACCGAGGCGACGAACCCGCCCCGCCGCACCGAGGCGCGAGCGACGGGAAACGCGTCGGCGCACTTGAGGCCGAGATAGGGGAATTCACCCAGGGTTTCGTCGTAGTAATAGCAGATGTAGGCGGGGGTGATCTCGTCGGTGGAGATGTCGTCGCGCAGCTTCATGCCGGGGCGCCAGTCGAGGTCCGTCCCCTCGAGCTGCTGGCGCACCAGAGCGGGATCCTCCGCGAGGTACAAGATCCGACCCTCGAGCCGGACCTCGTCCGGGAGCCGCTCGACCGGACGCGAGGTAAGCGCAGCGAGCATGCGGGAAAGATCGCCAACGCGCTCTGGCCCGAGCAAGCGGACTCCGCGGAGCCACCCGTAAGTGCAGTTTGTTGCAGCGCCGCCAATTGCCTGCAGCCCATCGAGTTAGCTCTCGCCATCCCGGTTTTGTTCCTTGCCTCTGGCCCGCGAGCAGGGACTCGGATAAGTTTGCGCCCGTTTTTTGACGGTCGCATTGCCGGCCAACGGTCACTGCGGAGTGAGCACCTGGAACTCCCGACGTCGCATCGGTTGCCGCTGTCCTGGCTGCTCGAGGCGGCGAGCCCGCCGCTCCAGTATCGCGCTTACACCGAGGTCGTCCCGGAGACCGCTCGCGATCCCGAGCGGCTGGCGGCATTGCAACGGGCCGTGCTCGAGTACAAGCCTGCGCAAGCGATCGCCCGCAGGCAGAAGCCGAACGGCCTGTGGGGTGGCAACGTGCTCGGGCCGACGGCGTCGAAAGCGCACGGCTGGAGCGAGCCCGGGACGGTCTACCAGTATCGGCGGCTCCTCGAGCTCGGGTGGCCTCCCACGGAGCGGCCGTTCAGGGACGCGGACCGCTTTCTGTTCCAGATGCTCTCGCGCATCGAGCCGGACGACCCCGACCCGCGCGTCGCGCAGAAAGCGCAGGAGCTGCTGGTCGAGTTTCAGAAGCCCGCCAAGGCCGACCCCGGCCTGGGCCGTTGGGCGCGGCAGATGGGCCGGCAGGCGGCCGCCTGCGCCCTGGCACGGGGCAACCACGTCGACGATCCGCGGGTGCGAGGCACGGCGCACAGCATTGCAAGCAACATCTCCCAGTATTTGCGCAGTGAGCTCGTGCACAAGCCGTTCCGGAAGGCGCAGGGCAAGACCGTGCTCGACCCGGCCGCCTTCCCGCCGACCATCTTCGCCGTCGAGATGCTCGCGTTCCTTCCCCCGGTGCAGCGGGAGCGCGCCGGTTTCATCGAGCGGCTGGGCAACTATTTCTCGACGCCCTCGCCGCGGCGAGCGTTTTATGTCCTGGCCGGGAGAAAGATCCTGAAGCCCGTATTCGAGCTGCTCGGCGACCCGTTGCACGCGGACGCGGCCGGCCACGTGGGCGACGTCCCGTTCGCCTTGTACTGGCTCGAGCTGTTGGCCCGGCTCGGTCTGGCACGCCAGATCCCGACCGCGAGCCGCGTTCTTGCGCGGCTTTTCAGCGAGTGCGACGAGCAGGGGATCTGGAGCCCGAAGAGCCTGCGCGCGGCGCCCAAGACCAAGAGCCCGCTCACCGCACACTCCTTCCCGCTCGAGGGGCCGGGTAAGAGCCCGGCGCAGCGCCAGACGGACGTGACGTTCCGGCTCGCGCTCATCGCCCGGATCATGAGTGTGCCAATCGAGGTGGTCTAGGGTCTCGCGTGAGGCCGTGGCTCGCGCTCCTCTCCGCCCCGGTCGTCGCGTGCTGCGCCGCGCCGATTCCCGAGGCCGAGCGCTTTCCCGCAGGCACGCCGTTCACGGCGCGCTTTTACAAGATCGAGGGACGCAGGATTCGCTACATCGACGCAGGCCAGGGCACGGCCGTGATCTTCGTTCACGGCCTGGGCGCTTCGATGTACGCGTGGCGCAAGAACCTCGCGCCCGTGCTGGCGGCGGGGTTTCGCGTCGTGGCTTTCGACAACCTGGGATTCGGCTCATCCGACAAGCCGGCGCACGGTTACACGAACGCGGACTACGCTCACCTGCTCGTGACGCTGATGGACTCGCTGCGCGTGAGCGACGCCGCGCTGGTAGGGCACTCGATGGGCGGCGCCGTGGCCGCGGAGGTGGCGCTCCAGTCCCCGAAGCGGGTGAGCGCCCTGGCGCTGATCGACGCGGCCGGGCTCGGCACCCGCGAGCCAATGCTCTTCCGCGTCGCCCGCTGGCCTGTCCTCGGACCCGCTCTTCTCTCGTTCCGCGGTCGCGGGCTCGTCGAGCGGCTCCTCAAGTCCACGTACGCCGATCCCAGCAAGGTGAGCGACGCGGACGTGGACCAGTACTATGCGCCGGTCGCCGACCGCGAATACGGTCGTGCGCTGCGAGGCGTGCTGCGCGAGTTCCGCTTTGACGCGCTCGACGGACGTCTCGGCGCGATCGCCGTGCCGACGCTCGTGCTGTGGGGAGAGGAGGACCGCTGGATCCCGATCGCGGCCGGCCGCGCGATGGCGGCGCAGCTTCCGCGCTCCGCGTTCCTGTCGGTGCGGCACGCCGGGCACTCGGTCCAGGAGGAGGCGCCCGACGAGGTGAATCACCTCCTCATCAAGTTCCTCGAGGAGGGCGTGCCACGCGTTCCGGCGAACCTGGCAGGGTTGGAGTCTCGAGCCCCAGGCCCGTTCCCACCCACCCCCAGAGGCATCCAGACAAGACCGAGCCTCCTGGTGTTGCGGTCAGAATGGCACTAGCTTGATTCAACCATTCGGTTGATACTGGGAGCGTGCCGCTCAAGTTTCGCAGCACCAGAGCGTTACAGATAGTCACCGCGGCCCGCGACGAGTTCGCGCGCCATGGGTTCGACGGCGCTCGGGTGGATCGGATCGCGCGCCGCGCCGGCGTGAACAAGCAACTGCTGTTTCATTACTTCCACTCCAAGCGCGGGCTCTTCGACGCCGTCCTCACCTCCGGGGCAGCCGAGTTCGAGCAGGCTCTCGCGCAACTCGGCACTCGTGACGGCCGACCTCTCGACCGTCTTCGCGCCAATCTCGAAGCGCTGTTCGACTTCCTCGCCACGCACGCCGAGCTGGTCACCCTGCTCACCCAAGCCCACCGCACGGGAGCCGGGCCGTTCGCGCCGGCCATCAAGCGGTTGGTGGTGCTCCTGGCTGAGGGACAGGGCCTCGGGCAGGTACGCGACGACGTGGACCCGCACCTCGCCGCGGCGCAGGCGCTGGTCTTGATGGTCGCCTACCCGGGCCTCGAGCCCTTGATAACGGCAAGCGCGCCCCCGCTCGGCGCCGACGAGCCGGCGCTGCGGGAGCGCTGGAAGGAGGCAGCCGTCAGGCTGGTGCTCCAAGGGGTCATGGCGCGCTGAGTCTCACCACGCGATCCAGTACGACGCTTTCACGAGGAAGGTGTTGTTGGGGTGGAGGCCGAACAGATCGCGGAAGTTGCCTGCAAACGAACGCGACCCCTCGAGCGGGGAGTAGTCGGAGCGCCCCTGCGTCCAGACGACGAACAGAGTCGAGCCGGGTCGGTACTCCCAGCGCAGTACGGCGGTCGAGTTGAACTCCTTGTCGTTGAACCCGTCGGCCGTGGCCGCATAGGGCTTGTACCGATCGCCGAACGACGGCGCGTTCGGGTCGGCCAGCTCGCGCAGGCTGGAGTAGGTGCCTTTGCTGATGAACGGTTGTGCGTAGAGCTGCAAGGTGAGAACCGTCGAAAGCGTATAATCGATCCGGCCGGTGAGTGACAGCGTTTTCTGGTTCAGATGCGCAAAGGTGAAGTGCACGCCGGCCGAGTCCGTGATTGTGCCGTGCGGCTGTATGTCGTTCACGTTGTGCGTCGCGCTCAAGGTCACGGACGTTTTGACCTGGGAGGCCACGCGAAACGTGATCTGGGTATTGCCACCGAACTTCTCGGACCGGCCTCCGTCGCCGCGCCAGTAGTTGAACCACACGGACGGCACGAGTGCAGGGCGGGCGTCCCCGTCCACTTCCCCCCAGGCGGACAGGTACGGATCGGCCCGCACGGCCGGCCCACCTCGCGAGCAGTTGCGATCGCAGAACGTTGTGCCGAGCTGGCCCGCCGTGACGCCCCCCATGACCCACCACCTGTTGTTGAGCTGGACGTGCCCGTTGGTGTTCGCCGCGCGCTCGACGGGCGTGCCGGCCGCCGTCCAGTACTGCCACCAGTTGAAGTTCCACCATGCTTGCTGGTACACCGATGTCGGATGCAACGACTGCACGCCGAACCAGGTATTCCAGCTCTGCTGGTCGGCCTGCAACAGGAAGCCCAGGTCGTTCACTTCGAAGCCGGGCGAGCGGCGCTGGTAGCTGGTCTCGAACCGCGTGACGCCCCCACCAACCTTGCCGAACAACAGCTCTTCCGCGTCGCCCGCGAGCGACGTCCGTGTCGGGTCGTAGGACACGCCGGCGCCGGGCCTCTGGTAGTAGTGGACCGGGTCCCGCTGGGTGAGCGCGATCGCCGCCGCCGTGCCTGTGAGGCGGCTCAGGTCGAAGGATCCGGAGATCTGGTAGTGGCTCCTCAGGAACCGGTGCCGGAAGTCCAAGGCGCTCACGTAGGCGCTCCGGCGCAGCAGGCTGTCGGTCCACCGGTCGAGGCTGCGATTCACCGCGGTGAACATGAGCCCGATGCTGCTTTCACCGTTCCGGAAATCCTGCTGCGTTCGCACCACCGCGTAGTTGGTGGCCGGCTCCACAGTCCGGTCGAGCGTGCCTGCGGCGCGCTCGGTGACGGCGTCGAGGACACCGATTGTCTGGCCGCCCCCGAGCCGGCCGGTCAGCTTCGCTGCGCCATAAATGGTCGTCGCAGTGGGCGATTGGGGGTCGCCGTCGCTGAGCTGCGGCGCGCGCCCGATGCGTCGCGAGTAAAACAGACCTTCGCTGTTACAGTTCACCTGGTTGCAGTTGACGTCGAACCGGAAGATCCCCGCACCCTGGACGAAGAACGGCCGCCGTTCCTGAAAGAACGACTCGAAGACGGTGAGGTTGAGCACCGCCGGATCCGCTTCCACCTGACCGAAGTCGGGGTTCACCGTGCCGTCGAGCGTCAAGTTGGGCGTGAGACCGTACTTCAGGTCCGCGCCCGCGGTGAGTTTCTGTGATCGGTCAAAGCTCGTGCCGTTGGGCACCGAAACGTTCTTCGTCACCACGTATGGGGCGATCTCGGGCCGGCGTGGCGAAGGTAGGCCAACGAGGCCGGTCAGCTCCCCAAGCTGTGACGAGATCCCAGCCTGGGAATTGCGGTACACGGGCCAGCTCACACGCTCGGAGTACCGCTGGATATCGCGCCAAACCCCGAACCCGAACGTGTTCGTACCCCGCGTTACGTACCGCAGCTGAGACAGCGGGACCCGGAACTCGGCCGTCCATCCGAGGGAGTCTATCGTTGTGGCGACCTCCCACACGGCGTCCCAGGCGTCGTCCTCTTGCTGATCGTTGTAGATCGCGTAATCGCGCTTCACGCCGGCCGGATTCACGGCAAACTCGTAGCCGGAGCGCCGATCATGATAGGAGTCAATCATGATCTTCAGCTGATCGGTGGCCGCGCGGACGTCACGCCGGGCGAGGAGCTTGAGAATCGAGTCGGGATGCGGGTCGAATGCCCGAATGAAGACGTAGATGTTACGGTCGTCGTAGGCAACTTTGGCTTCGGTCGGGAAGCGCGGATCCCCATCCTCCTTCGGCTGGAACTCGCGGAACTGAGTGATCGCCGGCGCCGTGCGCCAGACCTCGTCGTCGTCCCGGCCGTCGATCAGGGGCGCGTGGGCCGTGCGCACGGCCGCGGCCCTCGTAGCCGTCGGCGGGCGAACGGAGCCCCGGGTAGCGGGCGTGTGGGTCTGGACGACGAGGGCAAGCAATACGGCCGGCGGCATGGCACGCCCCGGGGGTGGTTGGAGTCTTAGACAGGTGATACGTGGAAAGGGTTGAGGTCGTTTCCGGGCGGGCACGAAAAACCCCCGGGGGCGGTGCCCCCGGGGGTGCGGGTCGGACCGGTTCAGTTCTTCTTGGCTATGAGACTTGGTTCCACCGGCGCCGGACCCTCGAACACCAGGTGCCCCGCCTCGAAGCGGGCACCGCGGAGCGCCAGGCTCAGCACCTCACCCAGGTCCTCCACCAAGTGGACCTGCAGAGACTTGCGGACTTCGTCGGGCAGGTCGTGCAGGTCGGGCTCGTTCTCCTTGGGCAGGATGACCGTCCTGATCCCTGCCCGAACGGCGCCCAGGATCTTCTCTTTCACGCCGCCGATCGGGAGCACACGTCCTCGCAGCGTGATCTCGCCGGTCATGGCGATGTCGTGGCGCGCAGGCCGTTTGGACAGCGCCGATACCAGGGCAGTCGCCATGGTCACGCCCGCCGAGGGACCGTCCTTGGGGATCGCGCCCGCGGGGACATGAACGTGAATGTCCACGTCCTTCAAGGCCTCATCGTCGATGCCGAGCCGGTCAGCGTGTGACTTGGCGTAAGTCAGGGCGGCGCGTGCCGACTCCTTCATAACGTCTCCCAGCTGACCGGTGAGCACGAGCTCACCCTTGCCTTGCATGACGCTCGCCTCGACGAACATGATGTCGCCGCCCACGGGCGTGTAGTACATCCCGGTCGCGACGCCGACCTGGTCCTCTCCCGCCTTGTGCTCCGGATGTACTTTGGGCCGGCCGATCAGATCGTGCACGCCCGGAGCGGTGACGCTGACGCGCTCAGCCTCACCCGCCGCGATCCTGTGCGCGACTTTTCGGGCGAGTTTTCCGATCTCGCGCTCCAGTTGACGCACGCCCGCCTCGCGGGTGTAGCTCGCGATCATCTCGCTCAGCGCCTCGTCCGTGAGCTCGAGCTGCTCGGCCGTCAAGCCATTCTGTCGCAGCTGCCGCGGAACCAGGTAGCGCTTTGCGATCTCGAGCTTTTCGCGCTCGGTGTAGCCGGCGAAGCTCACCAGATCCATCCTGTCCACGAGCGGGCCGGGGATGGACTGCGGGAAGTTAGCCGTGGCGATGAACAGCACCTCCGACAGGTCGAACGGCACCCCGAGGTAGTGGTCCGTGAACGAATCGTTCTGCGCCGGGTCGAGCACCTCGAGCAGCGCCGCCGCCGGATCGCCCTGGAACGACACGCCGAGCTTGTCCACCTCGTCGAGCAGGAAGACCGGGTTCTTGGCCCCGGCCTGCTTCATCCCCTGAATGATGCGGCCGGGCATGGCGCCCACATAGGTACGCCGGTGACCGCGGATGTCGGCCTCGTCTCGAGCGCCACCGAGCGAGATGCGGACGTAGGGCCGCCCCATGGCGCGCGCGATGGACTTCGCGATCGAGGTCTTGCCCACGCCCGGCGGGCCGACGAACAGCAGGATGTGACCCCTCTGTTTGTCGTCGTCGTTGCCGCGCGGCGGCTTCCCCGCTTCGGACCCCGCCTCCTCGGACTCGGGCGCGCGCTGCCGCTGGCGCAGCTGGCGGACGGCCAAGAATTCGAGGACCTGGTCCTTGACATCTTTGAGGCCGTAGTGATCCTCCTCGAGGATTTCGGCCGCGCGCTTCAGGTCCAGCGCTTCCTCGGCGCGCTTGTTCCAGGGGAGCTCCGCCATCGTCTCGAGATACGTGCGGATCACCTGCGCTTCCATGGAGTCCCGGTTTGCCCGCTCGAGCCGCCGCAGCTCGCTCTCCACTTCTTTTTTCGCGGCCTCCGGCAACCCCAGCGTCGCAAACCGCTTGCGCAACTCCTCGACTTCGCCTCCTTCGTCGTCCTCTCCGAGCTCCTTGCGGATCGCCTTCATCTGCTCGCGCAACAACATCTCGCGCTGCCGCTCGCCCAACTCTTCCTGGACCTGGGACTTGATGTGCTCCTGGGCGTCGAGCACCGCGATCTGGCGCTGGACGTGCACCAAAACCCGGCGCAGCCGCTCCTCGACCGAGAGCGTTTCGAGCAGGGCCTGGCGCTCGGCCGGCCTGATGTCGAGGTACCCCGCGACGAGATCGGCGAGCCGGCCAGGGTCCGTCACTCCGTCGAGCACCTGCCGCACGACCTCCTCAGGGAGGCCGGACTTCTGCCCCAGCTCAGCGGCCCGATCCCGGGCCTCGCGATGCAACGCGAGGAAGGCAGGGTCATCGGACTTCAGCGGCATCATGTCCGCCACCTCGCGGACCACCGCCTCCAGATGCCCTCCGGTCTCCACGAGGTGGACCGCCGCGCCGCGCGCCTCCCCATGCAGCAGGAGCTGCACGCCGCCCAGACCGCGCTGGATCTGACTGATCTTGGCGATCGTCCCCATCGAATAGAGAACGCCCGGCGTCACATCATCGACATTCTCGCGCTGCGCGACGGCAAGAATGAGCCGAGATTCGCTCTTCAGGGCGGCTTCGATCGCGCGGAGCGTCGGGGGACGGCCCGCGCCAACCGGCATCGAAACGCCGGGGAATAGCACCACCTCCCGGAGCGGGAGCACCGGAAGCGTCAGTCGCTCAGACATGGATTTTGCTCACTTTGAATTGTGTGTATCGCATCGTGCGTCTCCGCGTTTCGCATCGACCATGCCACTGAAGAACGTCAAAAAGGGGGACTGCGTTCCTCTGTGGGCGGCCAATTAGGCAGAAGCTGCCGATTCTGCCGCGCGTGACGAGCCTCGACGGCCTCGATCGCTCCCCTGTAAGTCGAGATGCGTTGTACGGTTGCACCGTCGCGCCACCGCAGCTAAATCTATGCGCCTACTCCTCTCGAGCTCGCATGAACGAGGCGGACAAGTCGCTGACCACGCGCCTGATCCAAGCGCTGGGAAACGCCTTCACCGTCGAGGGAGAGCTCGGTCGCGGTGGAATGGGCGTGGTGTTCAACGCCCGTGACGAGCGGCTCAAGCGGCAGGTGGCCATCAAGGTCCTCCCGCCAGAGCTGGCGTTCCGCGAGGAGATCCGCATTCGCTTCCTGCGCGAAGCCGAGACCGCCGCCCGGCTGTCGCACCCGCATATCGTCCCGATCCACTCCGTGGGCGAGAGTCCGGACGGGCTCGTCTATTTCGTCATGGCCTATGTGGACGGCGAGTCGCTGGCCGCGAGGCTCAGGCGACGGGGCCGGCTACCCGCCGAGGAGACGCGGCGCATCATGCAGGAAACGGCGGATGCCATGGGCGCCGCGCACGCACTCGGCATCATCCACCGCGACGTGAAACCGGACAACATCCTGCTCGAGGGGAGCCGCGGCCGGGTGGTCGTGACCGACTTCGGGATCGCGAAAGCCCTTTCCTCGACGACGGGCCCCGCGACACTCACCGCGACGGGGGTGGCGATCGGCACGCCGCAGTACATGAGCCCGGAGCAGGCGGCAGGAGATCGCGAGATCGACGGGCGCTCGGACATCTACAGCCTGGGCGTCGTGGCGTATCAGATGCTCACGGGTGAACTGCCGTTCCAGGCGCCCACGGTCCCGGGCCTCTTGATGAAGCACATCACCGAGCGGGCGCCGCTCGTCACGGCGCTGTGCCCCGAGTGCCCTGAGGATCTCGCGGCCTGCGTGGCCCGTTGTCTCGAGAAGGACCCTGACGACCGCTGGCCCACCGCCGATGCGCTGAGGCGCGCGCTCGAATCGCGAAGCGCGACGGTCCAGGCGTCTCGACACTCTGGCCCGGCGGCGGCGCGCGGACCGCGACTCCCGACGCTTCCTGAGCCGCCCGCCCTCCGAGTCCCTCCCGCCCGGCGCGGCGCCCCTGGACCGCCTGCCGGCCGGCGTTCGAGCCGTCGGCCGCGCGAACCGGCGCAGCTCGCCTCCGCGGGCGAGCCCGAAATCGTGCGCAAGGCCCGCTCGAGCTTCGTCTCGTGGGCGTCCGTGGCCGGGGGCTGCATGGTGCTCGACGCCGCGACCGGGTCGCATGGATGGTGGCTGTTCGTAGCGGTCCCATGGGCCGCCTTCGGTCTCCTGCCCATGTACATGAAACTCTGGAACGCGGGCTACTCCTGGCGTGACGTGCTGCGCCGCCCAGCGGCGGCGGACGCCGTGGAGGCACGCCTCAGCGCGCGCTCGCCGGATCTCCCGCCCGCCCGGGCGGACGAGTTCGGCCGCCAGGCGGGCGCCGTGCAGCAAGCTCGCAGCGACCGCAAGGCGATCCTCAAGATCATGGAGCGACTCCCCCAGTCCGAGAAGCAATTGCTCCCGGATGTCGCCGCCACGGTGGACGGGCTGCTCAGGCGGGCGGAGGACCTGGCGCGGACGCTGCACTCGATGAGCGCGGAGGTGGATCAGGGCGCGCTGGTCCGACTCGAGCAGAAGATCGAGGCGACGAAGCGGCAGCCCGAAGGCCCGGAGCGCGAGCGTCAGCTGGGCCTGCTACAGCGGCAGCGCCAGGCGTTGACCGACCTGGTGACGCGCCGCCAGCTGGTCGAGGATCAGATCGAGTCCTGCGTGCTGGCGATGCAGAACGTGCGGTTCGACCTGCTGCGCCTCAGGTCGGCGGGGGTTGCCGCCGTGCTCGACGACCTCACGCACGCCACCCAGCAAGCGCGCGCGCTGTCGCGCGACGTCGACCACGCGATCGCTGCGGCCGGGGAGATCAGGGAGGCGCTGGGAGAGGCCCCGCCCTCTTAGAAGGCTTCGCCGCGCCGGCACCGTTGCAAGAGCGCCGGGCCGTCCTCGCGCGCCATGCCGAACTGCAGCAGCTCCCGCAGCTCGCGCAGGCCCGTCGCACAGTCGCCCGCCCGCAGCGCCGCCAGCGCATGCAGGTCGCGCAACGCGGCCCAGCTGGGAAGCCTCTCGACGGCCTCGGCGAGCAGCGGCTGCGCCTCGCGCGGCGGGCCGGAGACGGCCAAGCGGGTCATCGCTTCCGTGAGGCCGGGTCTCGGGTATGGATGGCGCAACGTGCCTCGCGCCGCCGCCAGCGCGCCGCGGACCTGAATGACGGCGTCGGTCCAGCGGCCCTCGCGAGCCGCGACCACCGCGAGATCGGCGCGCGTCTCTGCCGTGTCCGCCCCCGCGGCGAGGGCGCGCTCCAGCAGCACGCGGGCTCGATCCGTGTGGTTCCGTCGCAGCGCGAGGACTCCGGTCAGCAGCACGGCATCGGGGTCGGGGTCGGGCCTCACCGCGGCCAGGGGCGCCAGGGTGGAGTCGGCGAAGCCCGATTGGCCCAGCGCGAGGCGCATCCCGGCGGTCTGAACGGTCCAATAGGGATCGTGCGGATCGAGCCGGCGTGCCGCATCGACGTACTTAAGGCCGGTGGGGTCCCAGCGGCGCAGGGTGAGCGCTTTTGCGAGCAGGAGACCTGAACCCACCCTGGCGCTGTCGGAGCTTTCGCGAAACCAGAGGAGCGAGTCGAGCACCTGCGCGTCGACCGGCATGTCGAGAAACCGCCGGGCGGCGACAAACTCGAGCTGCGGACGGTCGTCCCGGTGAACGACACTCGCCGCGCGCGCCAGCTTTGCGGAGCCACGTTCGTCCAACAGCAGTCGCCCGAAGTAGTCACGGGGCGTATCGACCCTCAAATACTCGCGCGCCAGGTCCCGTAACGCTCCGCTCGGCCCGACCAGCTGCTCGAGCCAGGCCGGCTCATAGCGGAACGGACGGGTCGCGCCGATGACCATGAGGTCTCCCGGCCCGCCGAGCCACACCTGCACATGTGGAAACACCGCCCCCACGTTCGCGACGATGCTCGCGATCACGCCCACGGGAAGTTGGTACGTCTGCACCCACTGGCAGAACACGCCGTCGTCCGCGAGGCGGGAGCGGACGATCCGGAAGAACTCCGGGGTATACAGGGTCGCCACGCCGGCAAGCCACGGGTTGGACGGCTCGGAGACGATGACGTCGTACTCGGCCCGGTCGAGCTGCAGTGCGCTGCGCGCGTCGTCGACGACCACGGACACGGTCGGACGGAACAGCGCCGAGTCGTTGACGCGCGTGAAGAAGCGGCTCATCGCGAGGACGGCGGGCTCGATCTCAACCACACGCACACGCCGGATCCGCGGGACTGCCGCGACGACCCGCGTGGTGACGCCACTGCCGTACCCGATGACGAGGGCCGACGCGGTGTTCGGCCGGGCGGCCACCGGCGCCAGGCCCAGCATCACCTGGGTGTCCATGTCGGCGTCGTCCGAGGCATCGGTCTTCCCATTCACGCGGAGGGTCCGGCCGATGTCACCTTCCCACACGGAGACCGTGGCGTTGCGACCTTCGTGGAACGCCAGCTGGCGGGCGCCTCGGTGCTCCAGGAACGCACGCCGCGCCGCCGGGGGCAGGGGCTCGCGGATGTAGATGGCGGGACCGAGGTCGAGGAGCTGGCTGTCCCATCGCGGGCCGAGCACCGCCGCCATCAACCCGGCGCCCGCCAGGAAGCCCGCGCTCAGCACTCGGGGGCGGAGTTGCCGGTGCTCGCCGGCCGTCTCCGGGACTCCGAGCGCAGCTCCGACGGCGAGCACGAGGGTCGCTGCGACGCTCAGCAGCACGCCGAGGCGCAGCGTAGTCTCGGTGCCGTAGGCCGTGACGAGGACGAACCCCGTCAGCGCCGCGCCCGCGATGCCGCCCAGAGTGTTGAGGGCGTAGGCTTGCCCGACGTCGGCGCTGCGCGCCTCTCCCTCCCGCGCAGCGAGCTCGGTGAGGAGCGGGAAGGTCATCCCCATCCCCACGGCCGGCACCAGCACGACGGCACCGACGGCGCCGCCGAGCAACAGCAGCCTCGCCACCGCCCCGAGCTGCTGCGGTTGGAAGACGAGGATGATGTATTCCGGGAGCAGGCTTAACAGGAAGAACAGCAGCGCGGCGCCAGCTGCGGTCACGCCCTGCGCGAGAGCCGCGTCCGCCGCCGTGCGGCGCGCCGCCCCGCCCCGTCTCACCACGAGCGCGCTACCCACTCCGATCCCCAGCAGGAAGACGAGGAGCACGAGGGTGAACGCGTAGCTCGACCCTCCGACGAGCATCGCCAGCACTCGAGTCCAGGCGATCTCGGCGAGCAGAGAGGTGAACGCGGTGACAACGAGGAGGATCAGCGCGATGGTCCGCAGAGGGTGACCCCCGGGCTCGCGCCCAGGGTCAGGGGGCTCGGGCCGGGGTTCGACCGCACTCCCCACACCCCACTCACGCCGGGCGCCAGCCCGGGGACCCGCGAGGCGGAGCGCGATCGCACCGATGGCCAGGTTCACCCCCGCGGTCGCCCAGAGACTCGCGCGGATGCCAACGTGCTCGATCAGGAAGAACCCGGCGAGCGCGGTGCCCGTCACGGCACCCAGGGTGTTCAGGCCGTAGAGCCGGCCGAGCGCCGCTTGGAGCCGCGAGCGGTCGGCGCCCACGAACGCCCGGGTGAGGACAGGCAAGGTACCGCCCATCAGGCTCGTCGGAATCAGCAGCACCACGGCGGCGAGGCCGAACCGCAGCGCTACGCTGGCGGCGCTTCCCACCCCGAGCTGCCACGAGCCGGCCAGCGCTAGATAGGCGTGATGCGCGAAAGCGAGCAACGCCGGCGACACTACGCCGAAGAGCCCGATCGCGATCTCGAGCCAGCCATAGAGCGCCGTGGGCCTCTCGTGCCGGTCGGCGCGGCGGCCCCACAGCCACGCGCCCAGGCCGAGACCTCCCATGTAGGCCGCCACAACCGTCGTCACCGACTGGATGGTGGAGCCGAACGTCTGATAGAGGAGCCGCACCCACAGGAGCTCGTAGATGAGCCCCGTGGCTCCGGAGAGAAAGAAGAGGACAGTGTACGCGCGCGCGGCGCTAGAACGCATGCAGCTCGCGCATCGCCTGCACGAGGTCCTCCACCTGCGGCAGGATGAAGTCCTCGAGGTCCGGCGCGTACGCCACGAACGTGTCGGTCGAAGCGACGCGTTTCACCGGCGCGTCGAGCCAGGGGAAGCAGGCATCGCCGATCCGAGCCGCGATCTCCGCGCCGTAGCCCCAGGACAGCGAGTCTTCATAAGCCACGAGCACCTTATTGGTCTTCTTGACCGATGCTGCTACGGCGTCCCAGTCAACGGGCGAGAGGGTCCGGAGGTCGATCACCTCCACGCTCAAGCCCTGCTCGTCCTCCAGCTGTTTCGCCGCCACCAGCGAGCGCTGCACGACCGCGCCATACGTCACAACCGTGAGATCGCGCCCTTCACGCGCGAGCCTGGCCTTGCCGAACGGGATCATGAAGTTGGGCCCGGGGTTCGGCGCCTTGTTGTAGGTCTGGCGATACAGGTGCTTGTGCTCGAGGAACAGCACGGGGTCGTCACAGCGGATGGCGGTACGCAGCAGGCCGTTCGCGTCGAGGGCCGTGCTCGGGCACACGACCCGCAATCCCGGGATCGCGGTGAACACCACGGCGCCGGTCTGTGAGTGGTAGATCGATCCGCCCTTGAGATAGCCGCCGTACGTGACGCGCACGACTGCCGGCGCGCTGAAGGCGTTGCTCGACCGCCAGCGGATGGTGGCGAGCTCGTTGCGCAGCTGATGGTAGGCCGGCCAGATGTAGTCGAAGAACTGGATTTCCACCACCGGCTTCAGGCCCCGCGTGGCGAGGCCGATCGCCCGGCCGACGATGTTCGCTTCGGCGAGGGGCGAGTTGTAGACCCGGTCGCTCCCGAACCGGCGCTGCAGTCCCCACGTCACCTTGAACACCCCGCCCTTCCCTTTCACCTGCTCGAGATTCTGCTCGCGACTGCAGTCCGCGACGTCCTCGCCGAAAACGAGAATCCGTGGATCACGCGCCATCTCGTCCTTGAGACACATGTTGAGCAAGTCCACCATCGTCGTGGGATCGCCGGTGAACTGCGGGTCGTCCTCGGTGTCGAACTGCTCGGAGGCGGGATCGACGTCAGGGGAATAGACGTACAGCAGGGCCGTCTCGGGCTTGGGTTGCGGAGAGGCCAGGGCCGCTTCGGTGGCGGCTTCGACGTCCTCCTCCACCTGGCGACGAATCGCGTCGAGCTCCGCCTCGGTCGCGACAGCCTCGGCGATCAGGCGCGCGGGGAACGTCGTAAGCGGGTCGTGGCGCGCCTCCTGCTCACGCTCCTGGGGCGGCTTGTAGAGGACCTCGTCGTCCGACAGCGAGTGCGAGTACGGGCGAATGACGTGCGCGTGCACGAGGGCGGGCCCCTGGCGACGCCGGACGTGCTCGACCGCGCGCGTCAGCACCTCGTACGAGGCAATGGGATCGCACCCGTCCACTTCTTCGACGAAGAGGCCCGGGAAGTTACGCACCAGCTTCGAGACCGAGCCGCCGGCCGTCTGCACCTCGATCGGCACCGAAATCGCGTAGCCATTGTCCTCGATGAGAAACAGCAGCGGAAGCTTCAAGTTGCTGGCGCTGTTCAAGGCCTCCCAGAACTCGCCCTCGCTGGTCGTACCGTCCCCGGCAGAGACGTAGGCAATCTCGTCGTCCTTGATCGGTTTGCCCGCGACGGCGTCGATGCGGTCGTAGCGGAGCCATGCCTCGGCGCAGCCGACGGCCTGGAGCAACTGCGAGCCAGTGGGACTCGACTGGCTGACGATGTTGAGCGCTCGGTGTCCCCAGTGGGACGGCATCTGCCGGCCCCCCGAGTTCGGGTCCGCCGCCGCGCCCACGGCCGAGAGCAGCATCTCCGTCGGAGTCATGCCGAGGGCCAGGCACAAGGCTCGGTCGCGATAGTAGGGGTAGAACCAATCGTAAGCGGGCCGGAGCGTTTTACCGGCGGCGACCAGGACGGCCTCGTGGCCGGCCCCGGAAATCTGGAAAAAGATCCTGTTCTGCCGCTTGAGCTGGATCTCCTTGTCATCAAGCCGGCGGGACAGCGTCATCAGCCGGTACATGTCGAGGAGATCGGGCTTCGTCAGGGCCGTCGGGGCCCAGGACGGGGCCTGGATGCGGGTCGCCATGTGACAAAAATAGCGTGATTTTGCCAAGATGGCGGTCCCGCGCCAGCCGGACCAATATTCCATCCATCACGCAGCACGCGGCATACGGGCGAGGGTGAATGAGGGCGGGCATGAACGACGCGGCGAAGACGACCGTCTTGCAGCAGTTCCCCTACGGCCTCTACGCGGTCACGGTCAAGCACGGCGATGAAGAGCACGGCATGGCGGCGAACTGGGTCGTCCAGACGTCGTTCGAGCCCCCCATGGTCGCCGTGGCGCTCGAGAACACCTCGAGGACGATCGAGCTGATCCGCAATGCACGCCGCTTCGCGATCAACCTATTCTCGCAGGGCCAGGGCGAGCTCGCCGCCAGGCTCGGCCGCTCGTCCGCCAGCACGCCGCAAAAGCTCAAGGGGATCAAGACCAGGCCGGCGCCCGTGTCCGGGGCGCCGATCCTCGCCGACACGCTGGGGTGGGTCGAATGTCGGGTCGTGGCCACGTTGCCGTCGGGAGATCACACGCTCGTGCTGGGTCAGGTGCTCGAGGCGGGTGTCGAGCACGACGGGGCGCAACCGCTGACGGTGCAGGATGCGGGGTTCAAATACTCGAAACAGGAGTTAGGGGCTAGGGGTTAGGGGCCGTAATGCCTAACCCCTAGCCCCTAACACCTAGCACTTATCGCCTCTCGTACACGATCTTCCCGCCGACAATCGTGACCGCCACCCGCGCCGCGCTCAGCGATTCGGGCGGCGTCGTGAAGAGATTGCGGTCGAGCACGACGACGTCGGCATAGTACCCGGGCGCGAGCACGCCCCATTTCTTCTCGTTGAACGTTGCAAAAGCGTTCCCGGCCGTATAGGCGTGAAGCGCTTCGGCCAGCGTGATCTTCTGCTCCGGCACCCAGCCGCCGGGATTCTTGCCGTCGAGCGTGCGTCGCGTCACCGCGGCGTACAGACCCGCGATCGGGTCGAGCGGGGCGACGGTCCAGTCTGACCCGAAGGCCAGCTTCGCGCCGGTGTCGAGCAGCGTGCGGAACGCATAGGTGGTCTTGATCCGCACCGGCCCGATCCGCCGCTCCACCCAGCGCCCGTCGTCGATGGCGTGATACGGCTGCATTGAGGGGATCACGCCGAGCCGCCCGAAGCGCGGAATGTCCTGGGGCCGCAGGTGCTGCGCGTGCTCGACGCGGAACCGCCGATCGCGCGCGCCGTGGGCTTTCATCACGCTGTCGTAGATGTCCAGGATGATCGCATTCGCCCGATCACCGATGGCGTGCACGGCGACCTGCAGTCCCGCCGAGTCGCCGTTCCCGATCCACGTGGCGAGGTCCTTCGGCGTGTTTTGCATCAGCCCGGAATAACCGGCGGAGTCGGCGTAGGGCTCGAAGAAGTACGCGGTGCGCGACCCGGCCGAGCCGTCGGCGTACCCTTTGAGCCCGCCGATCCGGACCCAGTCGTCTCCCCCCCCCTGCCCCGAGCGCCGAACGGTGTCGGCCACTTCGCGCCAGCGCTCGAGCGGCAGGTAGAGCGCGACGCGGAGCGTCATCCGGCCGGCCTTCTCCAGCCGGCGGTAGCTCGCTAGATCCTCCCACGAGGCCGACATATGGCCGGTGGCCGTCACGCCGAGCGAGGCCGCGTGGGCGAGCGCGCGCGCCAGCGCCGAGTCGCGCCGCTCGGGGGAGGGCGGCGGGATCGCGCGGTCGATGAGATCGAGCGCCTGGTCCTTGAAGATGCCGATCGGCTCGCCGGTCCTCGCATCGCGGAGGATTTCGCCGCCCGGAGGGGTCGGTGTGTTCCCGGTGATCCCGGCGGCCTTCATCGCAGCGGCGTTCGCGAGCGCCTCGTGACCGTCGAGCCGGTTCACGAACACGGGATTCTCCGGAGTGACCGAGTCGATCCACTCGTGCCGCGGCAGCGGCTGCCCGGGCCAGAGCGTGTGGTCCCAGTCACCTCCCAGGATCCACTCACCCGGGGCGAGCCGCCCGGCATACTCCTTCAGCCGGCGGATGAATTCCTGAGGCGTAGCGGCGCTGCGCAGGTCCACCGAAGCGAGCTGGAACCCGCCGCTGATGAAGTGGGTATGGCCGTCGGCGAACCCCGGCATGACCAGCCCACCGTTCGCCTGAACGACCCGCGTCCTCGAACCCACGTAGCGCGCCAGCTCGGCCGGGTCGCCAACGGCGAGCACTTTCCCCTGCGCCACGGCGACTGCGCCCGGCTGCGGCGCCCCGGATGTGAGCCCGGTCCACACCAGACCGCCGGTGATCACGAGATCGGCCTTCGGCGCGCAGGCCGCGAGGGAGATGCACACCAACCCCGCCGGCAGACGTCGGGTCATGCTTTGATCCCTCAGCGCAGTCTGGTGATGCGGCGGATCGTCTCGAGAGCGGTGATCGGGTCGGGCCCCGGATTCTTGTCCGGGCGATCCTTGCCCCGGGGTCCTTCGACTTCCGGTGGGAGCGCGCCGAGCGCGTCCCGGAGATCGAGCAGCACCTCGAGGAGCAGCTGCTCCCGCTGGTAGGCCGCGTCGAGATCGGCCATGCGCGCCTGGTCGCCCGCGGCTTTGGCGCGCTCATAGGCTTCGCGATAGATGGCTTCCAGATTCGCGAGGATGCGCTCGCGCGGGCGAAACGCCATGACGCAAGAATATACAGGTGACCGAGCATTGTGCGACCGGTCGAGGCCTGTCGCCTCAGCTTCCGTCGCGACTCCGGCCGCTCTATGTTCAAACGGTGAGCCTCAAGGGTAAGAAAGTCCTGTTCTTCGCCGGGCCGCTGTACGAGGACCTCGAGCTCTGGTATCCGAAGATCCGGCTCGAGGAAGAAGGAGCCACCACGACCGTGGCCGGACTGGGCGACAAGACCTATCAGGGGAAGCGCGGGTATCCCGTCGCCGTCGATGCCGACGTGGAGCGCGTGGACGCCGCAGGCTTCGACGGATTGGTGATCCCGGGCGGCTTCGCGCCCGACCAGCTACGGCGCTCCGACAAGGTCCTGCGGCTCACGCGCGAGATCTACCAGGCCGGCAAGCCGCTCGCCTTCATCTGCCACGCCGGTTGGGTGCCGATCTCGGCGAAGATCCTCAAAGGCAAGCGCGCCACCAGCGTGCGCGCGATCAAGGACGACATGGAGAATGCGGGCGTGATCTGGGAGGACGCGGCCGTAGTGGTGGACGGAAACCTGATTTCGTCGCGCACACCCGCGGACCTGCCGGACTTCTGCAAAGCGTTGATCGCGGCGCTACGCCAGGGGCCGCAAGACTAAACCGCTCGGTACCTTCGGAACGAAGTAGGTCGATTTCGGAGGCATCACGTCTCCCGCGTCCGCCACCGCGAATACCTGCTCCACCTTCGTCGGGTTCAAGAGCACGGCCGCCGCTGCCTGGCCGCTCCGCACGGCATCGAACGCCGCGCGCGGATCGGCTGTGTAGGCGAGCATCGGCGTCGCGGTGCCGGCGCCGAGGATGTGCCGCACGACCAGCGCATCGATGCGCGCCACGTCGAGCGCCCGTACCGCGAGCGTTCGGCCCAGCTCCGGCACCCGGTCGAGCGGCGCGTCGGGCTTGAGCGTGAGCGTCACATCGTACGCGTCGGGGAACGCGACGATGCACGCCGTGCCGTCGCGACCGAGCTCTGCCAGACGCTCGATGCGGTCCATGCACGGCGCTACCCGTCCCACGTTGAACCACGTGCGCCACCCCTCGATCAAGTTGGTCGCGTCCGGCGCGGCGCCGAAGATGATCCGGTGCGTGGGAAGAATCGCCAGTCCCGGATCGCCCGCCGAGACCACGAGGGAGAGCAGTCGGTCCGCCCGCGGGTCGTCCCGCGCGTAGGTCACGGCGGTCTCGTAACGATGGTGCCCGTCGGCGATGTACAGCGGCTCCCGGCCCGCAAGGGCTGCAAGCTCGGCTGCCTTGTCTCCTTGAGCCGTCCACATCCGGATCCCCACGCCGTCGAGCTCCGCTCGGGCGGCGGGGACACCGACCGCGGTCCGGGCGAGCGCCTGCGCGAGCGCCCGGTCGGAATCGGGCGCGACCAGGAGGATGGACTCGAGGCTCGTCCGCGTCGCACGCAGCAGCGCCAGCCGGTCGGCCTTCGGGGCGGAATGCGTCTTCTCGTGCGGCCGCACGCGGCGCGTCGCGAAGGGCTCCGCCCGGACCGCCGCGAACATGCCGATCCGGGTGCGAGCCCCGCTCCCCGGAAGCGTGTAGTCCTGCGCCATGACGTACACCGACTCGGCGGCGTCGGTCTTCAGCACTCCTTCCGCACGCCACGCCGCGACCAGGGCGGCGGCTCGGGCGTAGCGGTCTTCGGCCGGCGGCGCTTCCGGGAGGATGAGGTGCACGATATTGTGGAGGTCCCGCGCGGCGTAGCGCCCCCGCTCCTCCGGCGAGATCACGTCGTAGGGAGGGGCGATGAGTGCGCTCAGGCGGTCCTTCGCTGCGTAGCGCTCGCCTCGGAACGGCGCCACGAGCGGAGGGATGGGCGGATCGGCGTTCACGTACCCGGAGAACCTCGGTGTCCCTGCGCGAAGCTCAACAGACGGTCGATCGCTGGATCGGCCAATATAGGGAAGGATACTTCTCGCCGCTGACGAACGTCGCCCGGCTGGCGGAAGAGGTGGGCGAGCTCGCCCGCGAGATCAACCATCGCTTCGGCGAGAAGACAAAGAAACCGGAAGAGGCCGAATGGTCCGTCGCAATGGAGCTCGCCGACATCCTGTTCGTGGTGATCTGCCTCGCGAACTCCCAGGGGATCGACCTCGACCAGGCGTTCGACGCCATGATGCGGAAGGTCACCGCCCGCGATGCCGCCCGCTGGACCAGGAAGGAACGCTAACCTCCTCATAGATCCGCTGGTACGACACCAGCCGGTCGGGATCGACCTTCCCCTGCTCCGCCGCCCGCCGGACGGCGCACTCCGGTTCGCTGAGATGGCGGCAGTTGTCGAAGCGGCACTGATCGAGGAAACGCCGAAACTCCGGGAAGCAACCGCCCAGCGCGTCGGGGTCCACGCCCCACGTGCCCGCGGCCTGCAACCCGGGCGTATCGACCACGTACCCGCCACCGACGAACGGCACGAGTTGGGCGGCGCGCGTGGTATGCTTGCCGGTCCCCCACCTCTCGGCCACCTCCCCGATGCGCAGGTTGAGGCCCGGCTGGAGGGCGTTCACCAGGCTCGACTTGCCGACCCCGGACGGGCCGGTCAGCACCGTGGCGCGGCCCCGGAGCAGGTCGCGGAGCGCGGGCAGGCCGTCGCGCACCTTCACCGAGGTGGCGAGCGACTGGTAGCCGGCCGGGCCGTAGCGGCGCTGGAACGCCTCCAGCGCCGCTCCGTCGAGCTCGATCTTGTTGAGGACGATGACCGCGGGCAGCCCATTCGCCTCGGCGATGACCAGCAAGCGGTCAAGCATCCGGAAGTTCGGCACCGGGTCCCGGGCTGCCGCGACGACGACCACCTGATCCACGTTCGCGGCGATGGGCTGCGGCCGCGGGCGCCCCTCCCCGGCCGCGCGCCGCGCCAGCACACTGCGCCGGGGGCGCACGCCGCAGATCGTGGCCGCTCCGTCCGCCTGCAGGTCCAACTCGACCACATCCCCCGCGACGACGCGCTCGTCGCCCCGATGTTTGAGCTTCCCGCGCAGCGCCGCGGTCTTCTCACCGCTTTCCGTGTGCACCCGATAGGTGGAGCCCGTGCGTGCGAGGACCACGCCCGTGGTCACGGTCATTGCGCATCCCCCGACGCGCGGCGCTTCACGTCGATGCAACGGTCGAGGTGCTGCTTGATCTCGTGGAGCGGGAGCGCGAGCACCGGCGCCAACGCCTCGGCCGGCGTCCCTCCCCACGACAGGTAGTCGGTCTCGAGGTGACCCACGGTGCGGTCGCCGGTCTCGGACCAACGCACGAACAGCAGGGCGGCCCCATACAGCCCTCTCGCGTCCGGCGTATCGTCGACGAATGTGGCCACGGAGTAGGCGTGCCCGTCCTTGCCGCCGAACCCCGGCGCCCGCTCGTGCACCAGCTGATAACCGCCCAGGGTATCGTCCGTCAGCTCCGCCGTACAGACTCCTTCACCATGCTGCCGAGCAGGAACGCGATGTTCGCCGGCCGCTCGGCGAGGCGACGCAACAGGTACGGATACCAGTGGTCACCGAATGGGACATAGACTCGCACGTTGTAGCCTTCGCGCCGCAGCCGGTGCTGCAGGTCGCGCCGCACGCCGTACAACAACTGGAATTCGAAGCGGCCCGGGGGAATCCCTTTCTGCCGCGTGAACTCTCTGGCGTGGGCGATGATCTTCACGTCGTGCGTCGCGATGCCCGGATAGTTCCCTCCGTCGAGCAACCGATCCATGCAGCGGACATAGTTTCGGTCGACGTCGCGCTTGGCCGGGAAGGCGACGTCGCCAGGCTCCTTGTACGCTCCCTTGCAGAGCCGCACGCGCGCGCCGAGGGCGATCATGTCCTCCACGTCCCGCGCGGTGCGGCGCAGGTAGGACTGCAGGACCACGCCCACGGCGTCACCGAACTCTGGATGCAACGCCTGCGTGAACAGCCGGAGCGTCCGGTCGACGTACGTCGACTGCTCCATGTCGATCCGCACGAACGAATCGAGGCTCTTGGCCTTTGCGATGATCGCCCGCACGTTCGCGAGGCACAGTGCCTCGTCGATGTCGAGCCCCATCTGCGTGAGCTTCAGCGATACGTTCGCGTCGGCGCCGACGGCAGGGATCCGCTCCAGCGTCTCGAGATAGGTGTCCCGCGCCGCGCGGGCCTCGGCGCGGCTCCGCACCGCCTCGCCGAGCAGGTCGAGACTCGCCGAGACCCCGGCGGCGTTCAGCCGTCGGGAGGCTCCGACCGCGTCCTCGACCGTTTCACCCGCGACAAAGCGGGACGCGAAGCGCCGCGCGAGCCCGTTTGAGCGGACGAACCGGAAAATCCGCGGCTGCTCGCTGAGCCAGAGGAGGCCGGTGCGGATCATCGGTGCCGGGTGTCAGGTCTGGGGGTAGAACTTGCCGCCGCGGCTGGCCTGCTCCTGCAGGACCTTGCAGGGGGCGAAGCGGGCGCCGAGACGTTCGGCCAGCCGCTCCAGCTCGCCGACCACCCGCGGTGCGCCGAGGTCGTCCGCGTGGCGTAGCGGCCCGCCCCGAAACGGCGGGAACCCGAAGCCCAAGATGGCGGCGACGTCGCCGTCGCGAGGACTCCTCACGATCCCTTCCCCGAGAGCGCGGGCCGCTTCGTTGAGCATGACCAGAACGAGGCGCTGAATGATCTCCGCGGGACGCACGCCCCCGTTCGGCTCGGTGCCGATCAACTGGTACACGGCGCCGTCGACCCCGCCCTTCTTGCCGCGCGCGTACCTGTAGAAGCCCTTCCCTGCCTTGCGGCCGAGCCGGCCGTCCTTCACCATCCCGGCGAACGCGGGCGCCGGCGCGAACCGCTCGCCGAAGGCGTCGTGCATCACGCCCGCGACCTTTTCGGCGACGTCCAGGCCGACCTCGTCGAGCAGCGTGATCGGCCCGACCGGAAAGCCCCACTCCGCCATCAAGCGGTCCAGCTCGTCGATCGCGACGCCCGCTTGCAGCAGTTGCCCCGCCTCGTTCATGTACGGCGTCAGAATCCGGTTGATCCAGAAGCCGGGGCTGTCCTTCACCACGACCGGGGTCTTCCCCATGCGACGGCCGAACGCGACGGCCGTGCTGATCACCTGCGGCGCCGTCCGCGCGGCCGGGATCACCTCGAGGAGCGGCATGCGCGGGACGGGGGAAAAGAAATGCATCCCGATGACCTGCTCGGGCCGGGCCGACGCCTCCGCGATCTTGCCGATGGGAATCGTGGAGGTGTTCGAGGCGAACACGGCTCCGTCGGGCGTCACAGTCTCGACCTCCCGCAGCACCTGCTGTTTCACCCCGAGGTCCTCGAACACGGCTTCGATGACGAGATCCGCGCGACCGAAGCCGGCGTACCCGTCGCCACCCGACAGGAGCGCGACCAGCCGCGCGTGCTCGTACTTCGTGATGCGGCGGCGTTTGAGGCGCTCATCGATGACCGCCCGCGCCACCGCGAGGCCCTTCGCGACGCGTGGCAGGTCGGCGTCTTTCAGGCGCACGTCCACCGCGGCGTGCAGCACGGCGGTGCCCGCGATGCCGGATCCCATGAAGCCGGCGCCCACGATGGCGAGGCGCCTCACCTCACAGGGCGGCGGGGCGTTGGGGCCGCCCAGGTCTTTCTTGAGCTGGGTCGTCGCGAAGAAGATCTGGACGAGCTTCTTGGAAACGTCGGTGACGGCGAGCTGGCCGAAGAGCTGGGATTCGCGCTTCAGGCCCTCGGCTAACCCCCGTTTCATCCCGTGCTCCACGGCCTCCAGCGCGGCGAGGGGCGCGGGGTAATTGCCGCGCGTCTGCTTGAGCACCTGCTTGCGTGCCGTGCGGAACACGACGCTCCTGCCGAGCGGGTTGCCGTCGAGGAGCCAACCGGCGACGCCGCCCGGGGGCTTGCGCCGCGGGCGCCAGCCGCCCGCCATCCGCTTCACGGCCGCGAGGGTGACGTCCCGCAGGATGGCCGGGTGAACGAGCTCGTCCACAATGCCGAGCCGGAAGGCCCTCTGAGCGGGCTCCGTCTTGCCGGCAAGGATCAAGTCGAGCGCCGCCCGGACGCCGATTAGCCGGGGCAGCCGCTGGCAGCCACCGGCGCCTGGGAGGATTCCGAGCTGCACTTCGGGCAGCCCGAGCTGCGTCTTCGGGTGATCGGTCGCGACCCGATAGTGGCAGGCGAGGGCGAACTCGAGACCACCGCCGAGACAGGCCCCGTGAATCCCCGCGGCGATCGGCCTCGGAAACCGGGCCACGCGCTCGAGCATCTCCTGCCCTTCGGCGGAGAGACGCTCGGCTTCGGCGGCGGTCGTGAGCGCGACGAATTCTTCGATGTCCGCACCGGCGATGAACGTGTCGGGCTTGCCGGAAAAGAACGCGACCGCCTGCACCGCGCGGTCACGCTCGAGCGCTTCCAGGGTGGCGAGGAAATCGTCCTTCACCGAGCGGGAGATCTTGTTGACGGCCTCGCCCTTCAAGTCGATGGTGACGAGGGCGACGCCGTCGGCGACCTCCCAGGAGAGCGCTGATCCAGGCATCAGCGCCGCTCCAGAACCATAGCGAAGCCCATACCCCCCTGCGCGCAGATCGAGAGCAAGCCAAACTGCACCTCTCGCCGCGCCATCTCGTTCGCAAGCGTCGTGACGATCCGGCCGCCCGTGGCGCCGAACGGGTGCCCGATCGCGATCGAGCCGCCCATCACGTTGATGATCTCCTCGTTCAACACCCAACCCTTCTCCTCGAAGCCCCGCAGGTTCGAAAGCACCTGCGCGGCGAAGGCCTCGTGGATCTCGACCAGGCCGAGGTCCTTCCACTGGATCCCGGCCCGCTCAAGCGCCTTGGGGACGGCGAAGATAGGCGCCTGGAGCAGCTGCCATCCCGGATCGACGGCCGCGACCGCGTACGACCGGATATAGGCGAGGGGCGTGTGGCCCAGGGCCCGCGCCGCCTCGTCGCTCATCAGCAGCACCGCCGAGGCACCGTCGGTGAGGGGCGACGAGTTCGCCGCCGTGACCGTCCCGTACCGGCGGTCGAAGACGGGCTTGAGCTTCGCCATCTGCTCGAGCGAGGTGTCCCGCCGGATGCCGTTGTCCTGCGTGATCACCGGCTGGTCGGGCTGGACGGGGAACCAGGGAGCGATCTCCGCGGCGAGCCGCCCGTCGTCGGTGCCCTGGGCAGAGAGCTGGTGGCTGCGGAGGGCCCACCGGTCCTGCGCTTCACGCGCGATGTGGTTTTCCTTCGCCATCTTCTCGGCCGACTGCCCCATCGTCTCCCCGGTGGACGGCTCGGCGATCGCGGGCGATACTGGGACGAGAAGATGGCGAAGGAAAACCACATCGCGCGTGAAG